>WTJL01000113.1:0-1486 GCA_011524845.1 Flavobacteriales bacterium
GGGTGGACAAACACGACCGTTGGCGCAAAGTGGTGGTGGCGGCCACCAAGCAAAGCCACCGAACGTGGATGCCGTTGTTGCATCCGGCGTGCACTTTGGACAAGGTGTTTGACGTCCACCCGCACTTAAAAAACCGGGCAGGAGCTGTGGCGCATTGCATGACGGCGTGCGACAACACCGCGGAGCGCGTGGCTTGGCCGTTGTGGCAAGAGAGCCAAGACCAAGCTTGGATTGCCATCGGTCCCGAAGGCGACTTCACGGAAGGTGAAGTTCAATGGCTCGCCTCTCATTCGGCGACGCCGGTCCATCTCGGCGAGCTGAGGTTGCGCACGGAAACGGCTGGCATGGCCGCCGTGGCTCAGTTCACGTGAGGGGGTGCGCCCATGCGTTCGAACCCCTCGTATCTTTGAGGTATGTCGTTCTTGAGATTCTTCCTGCGTGCGACCTTCCTCTTGATGGGGTGGGGAGCTTGGCTGGGCCATGGCAGCGCCTTGGGCCAAGGAGCACTGGACGACCTTGAATTGGAGGTGATGGTGCCCCCTGGTGGGCTGTTGGACAACGGCGCTCCCGCAAATTGGCCGGTGCAATCGGGCGACTTGTTGTTGTCGCTCATTCAAAGCCCCACGAGCATGTTCGCCACGCTCGTCGACGAAGAAGCCAACATGACTTGGGCGGAGCAGACCCCGTTCCGCGGATTCTACATGAAGCCTTGGGGCCCCGGTGAATTTGTGTGGTACAACTACAGCTTGCGCAAGTGGACCGTGGTGGATGCGTCGTTCACCCCGCTGGACACCTTGACGCAGTCGTTTGCCCCAGACGACGACTACCACGACGTGCATCGCTTCGACGATGGAACGTACTTGGTGGTGTTGCTCGAGGAAGTGTTTGAAGATTTGACGAGCATTGGCGGCCTCTCCAACGCCAAAATCCTCAATCCTCGGCTGCTTCATTTGGACCCTCAAGAGCAAATTCTTCAGGAGTGGAGCGGATTGGATCACCTGCCGGTGGACCCCAATTTGGACAACCTGCTGTTTCCAACAGTGGACTATCTGCATTGGAATGCCGTCCAATTCGACGAGGAAGGTGGCCTGTTGTTGAGCTTTCGCAACCGAGACCAAATCGTGCGCCTCCGACCCGACGATTGGTCCATCCATTGGAAATTGGGAGGGGAGGACAGCGACTTCGTGCTCACGGATCCAGGGTGGAATGGCTTTCACGTTCAACACGACGTGCACGACGTAGGCAACGGTCGCATTCTGCTGTTCGACAACGGCATTTTCAACAACAACGGGTACCTGTCAAGGGCGCTGGAGATTGCCTTGGACACGGTGAATTTCACCGCCCAAAACGTGTGGCAGTTTGCCCACCCGAGTGGCATTTACGCCCCTGCACAGGGCAGTGCCATCCGCCTCGAAAACGGCAACACCCTCATCGGTTGGGGAACGGCAGAAACGGGCCAACACGGGACGCGTGTCACGGAGGTCAC
>WTJL01000113.1:1586-15206 GCA_011524845.1 Flavobacteriales bacterium
GCCATCTTCAAAGTCGACCTGTCGCTGGAAGGGGAGGGGGAATGGGACGCCTTGGGATGCGGTCTTGAATGGACGTCCATGTCGGACACCGCCTTCGAAAGTGCGTCCCTGGTGATGCCGACCAATGCGGCGTGGCAGACGGCCCAGTTCTCGTTGGTTTTGGGTGTGGGGTCTCATGCCTACCGATTTGTCCGGCCCGATGGTGTGGCAGAAGAGGCCATGCGGTCATTGACCATCGAAGGTGGCGTGGGTGAGGTCGACGCCGGAGTGGTGTGCTTCAACCAGGACCAGGTCTGCCCGGGGTGCACTGACCCCATGGACGTGGCCTACAATCCTTGGTCGGTGACCGATGAAGGGTGCGAAGGGTGGTTGATGTCCGGTTGCACGTATCCGGAGGCCACCAACTACAGCGGTGCGGCCAACGACGACGACGGTACTTGCACGTTCGAGACAGCCAATGCGTGTCCAGGAGATTTGGATGGGGATGGCAGTGTGAGCGTGAACGACCTCATGGACATGCTGGCTGCGATGGGCAGCACGTGCGACTGATCAAACTTTGAGAATGGATCACTCTGAGGACGAAGGGCCTTCAGGGATGGGGCACCAGTGGGTGACATCGCTGAAAAAGTGGTTGCTGTTGCCTTCACCGGCCCAAAAGTGCAAGCCGTGTTTGGCCCGCTTTTCCTCGTTCTTGGCATAGAAATCTTTGCAAAAACGGAGGACGACCACTTCCCGTTGTTCAAACTGCAGGTCTTTGCCTGGGAGGAACACTTTGTTGCCGGGAATGAAGCCCAACACCCGTTGATCGTCCTCAGGCAGTTGGTCTGCCACCGCGGTCCACGTCGTGCTCATCGCCCTTGGAATTGAGGCTTTCGCTTCTCCAAAAACGCTTGAACCCCTTCGGCGTAGTCCTCGGTTTCCGCCGCTTCGAATTGAAGGTCGAGTTCCAAGGCCAGCTGTGCATGGAGGTCTTGCGTCAACCCTTGGTGAAGGGCTTTCTTGGTCAGGCCCAACCCGCGTGTGGGCATGTTGGCCAATTTGGTGGCCAACGTGTGCACCGCAGTGGCAAACTGGTCCTCTTCCACGGCTTGGTGGATCAACCCCATGTCTTGGGCATCTTGGGCCAAAAGAGGCTCCCCCAACATGGTCAATGCCTTGGCCCGGGCCATGCCCACCAGCCGAGGAAGCCAAAAGGTGCCGCCACTGTCGGGAATCAAGCCAATGTTGGCGAAGGCCTGAATGAACTTCACCGAGGTCTTGGCCACCACAAAATCACAAGCCAACGCAATGTTGGCGCCCGCGCCTGCGGCCACCCCATTGACCGCCGCCACCACAGGCTTCTCCATGTCGCAGATGCGGCGAATGCTGCGGTTGTAGGTTTCTTCGACGATGACCTTGAAGCCGGGACTGGCTTCGGAGGTGACCTCCTTCAAGTCTTGGCCAGCGCAAAAGGCACGGCCTTCTCCCGTGATGACCACACAGCGCACGGCGTCGTTGTTGGCCGCATCGTCCAGGGCAGCTTGAAAGGCGCGTCCCATGTCTTGGTTGAAGCTGTTGAAGACGTCTGGACGGTTCAGGGTGAGGGTCATGACCCCGTGGTCCAATGTGGTGAGCAAAGTCTCAGACATGGATGCAAGGTAGGCTGAGGTCCATCGAAAAAGCCCGGACCAATGGCCCGGGCTTTTTGTTCTTTTCAAAGGGTTTTCCCCAATCAGCGAATCACTTGGATGCGCTGCGTGGTTGTCGTGTTTCCTTGCGTGAGGCGGAGCATGTAGGCTCCGGCTGGAACGTTGGAGAGGTCGAGGACGGTTCGCGTGTTCTGCACGTTGCGTTGCAGAATGTCGCGCCCGTTCAGGTCGGTCAACACGAGCTGGCCTTGTCCCAGCGTGTTCACTTGAACGTGCAGCAAATCAGTGGCAGGGTTGGGGAACACCGACCACACGACGTCGCTTTCGTCCAAGCCATCCACGGCATCGATGACAAAATCGATGGAACCGATGCAGCCTGTGCTGTCGACGGCAAGGACGGAGTAGTCGCCGGCAAGCAAGCTGTCCACGCTCATGCTGTCCGCGAATGCCTCCTCGCTTTCACCTTCAAACCAGGCGTAGGCGTAGGGCTCCACACCGCCAGTCACCGTGGCCGTCGCCGAGCCGTTCCCCAACCCACCGTCGGTGGTGGTCTCCACGGAGACCTCGAGGAATTCACACAGGTCAAAGTCGTACAAGGCACATGGGTCGTAGTTGCAGGCGAACTCAAACCCGCATCCGTATCCAAAGTTCTCCTCGGGAGCGAGGTAGCCGTCGTAGACAGGGTTGATGTATCCCAGGCTGTCGTACGTCAGGACGTAGTCGTTGCCAAACGAATCGGACACGTTCATGTCGTTGCCGCACAGGCTCAAGGTTTGGGTGGTCAAATCGTTGACCACAATCCCAAACCCGTTGTCGATGAGGATTTGTGCCACTTCGTCGTCGATGCTCCAGGTGTATCCCGATTCTGTCTCTTCCAGGGTCAAGGGGAGGCTTTCAGACACGGCGTACCCCCCGTTGCATCCCAGTTCTGGCTCGAGAACGCCAATCACAAAGTCCAGCGACGTGCCGTAGGAGGGGTCGAAATACACGCATGAATCGGCGGTGGTGGCCGTCTCGTCGTAGTTGCATGCCAAAGGATCCAAACAGCCGGCAATGGCTCCGCCACACACCACCAAGGGGGTGGGGTCCAGTTCCAACACGCCTTGCGGTTCCAGCATCACGCTTTGGAAGGCAGGGAATTCAGAAGGGTAGCGGTGCGCGCGGAAGGTCAAATTTTGGTTGATCGAAGGCTCCGTCCCTTGAGAGACTGGAGATGCGAAGCCCCCCGCGTTGACCAATGGTGTCTTGTACCTCCAGGCCAGTTCACCGTCGGGGGTGATTTCACGGGTGTCGCCCCAGCGGCCGTAACAAATGAGGCTGTTGCCGTTTTCGAGTCGCTGGAACGACGACAACCCTGAGGTGTAAATCGAGTCAGGGGCCACGTACGACCAATCAAAATCGGCGGGGAGGTAGGTGCCGTTGTCGAAGTCGGTCGCGAAGTTGTTGTCGTAATCGGTGTACGACGGGTTCAGCAAGTGAACTGCGCTGTGGGCACCACCGCCCGCACTCGGCACGCGGTTGTTGAAGACCGCAATTTTTCCGAAGTCAGGGTTGTTGAGGGTCACGTGGTCGTACACCCAGTGGCAGTCGTGTTGGTAGAACAACTGCTTGTCTTCTTCGGTGCCCATGTCGTAGGCCTCGGGGTTGCCCCAACGCCAAAGCAGCTGACCTGGCGTGAAGTTGTTGTAGTCGACGATCCACAGTTCATCGAACGTGGGAACGCTCAAAAGAAGGTGTTCGAAGTAGGGGTTGTAGTCAATGGCGTTGATGTGCAACCAGTCGCTCGGTTGGCTGCTGGGCGTGCCGTAGTTGACGTCAATCTTGTTGGGGCTGTCGCTGACCACACCAAAGTTGTCTTTGGCTGGGTCGAGGTCTTGCACGAGGTGGTCCCAGGCGTGCCACTCCCACACGATGTCGGCGCTGCCGTTGCCATCTGGGGACAACTCCAACACCATTTCAGACCACAGTCCGTCCTCAGGCACCAAGGCCGAGTCGCGTCCTGCCTGAAGCGCTTCTTCTGCGCTGAAGTGTTCCCACGCGATGGCGAACACGTTTCCGTTGGGCTTCACCTCAATGTCGTGGTGCAAACGTCCGGTGCTGTCGTTCAGGGTGTACGACCACAGCACGTCGTTGTCCCACGTCCGTCGCTCGACCGTGGCGCCGCCACCCCCGGCCCAAATCGGGTCCGAAGAGAAAACTTGCGGGCGGTAGGTCAAGACAATGTCCCCGTTCTCTTGCAGGTAGGCGACGTTTCCTGGACGAAGGGTGTCTGCGTTGGTCCAGGTGTGAACCACCTCCCCACAGAAATCCAACAGGTACACGTTGGGTTGGTTGTGGGGGTAGAGCAGCGTGTAGCCGTCGTCGACCAAGTCTGGCTGGAACTCTGTGACGCCGATGGTGTTTTGGGCCTGGAGCCCACAAGTGACGAGCAAAAGCAACGCCGAGGTGTACAGTTTTGAAATCATGATGCAGTGGTGTTTGGGTCCAATTTAATGGGCAATGGACAGTCGAAGGGTGTGAGACATGGAGTCATGTGTGTTCAATGTGGCGAAGTACATGCCTGCCGGCCAGTCGGCGGTGCCCAATTCTAAAGATTCTGAGGCCAAGACGCGTTGTTGTGCCACGGATTGTCCCATCGCATTGCGAACGGTCCACAATCCCTCCACGTTGGTGCGCAGCGTGACCACGTGGTTGGCCGGGTTGGGATGCGCCCCCAGCACTGGAACCTCAGTCCATGATGCGACGTCGGTGGAGGAGGTGTCCGCGGGAAAGAGGTCACACGTGAATTCCCCCAGACCTTCCAACGGCTCCCCAGGGGTGAGGTCACGTCCCTCAAACCCCGGATAGGAAGGGGCGTACCGATAGGCCCTGAACACGTTGTTCTGCTGGGGGTTGGAGCCTTGGGTGGACACGCCGAAGTTTCCTTCAGGGTTGATGTATTCCCAGACGATGTCGCCGGTTTGGGTCACCTCAAACAGCCGTCCATTGGCGCCTTGACAAATGAGAAAGTTTCCGTTGGGCTGCGGCTGGACCCCGCTGATGTTGGAACTGTAGAAGGAGGCATTCAGCACTTCTGGGTAGCTCCACAGCCAGGTCTCTGGCCCAAAGGCCTCGTCCTGAGGCACCGGATAGGCCCCGTCCTCGTAAGGAGGAGACCAAACGTCGATGCTCGAACACTCGCACCCAGGTCGACCGGCACCGTTGTTGTAGATGACCAAATCCCCAGCCTGAGGGTGACCTTCAGGAATCCACTGAACGTCGTGTTGGCCAAACATCATGCGGTCTTCTTCACTGCCACGGCCATAGGCCTCGGGATTGCCATACCGGTACAAAATGTCGCCGGCGGGACCCGCGGCTTGTTCGGTTGTGGTGTTGTGGTCGATGATCCAGATTTCGTTGAACCGGCGCGAGCTGATGGCGATGTGGTCCAAGCCGGCGTTGTAGTTCACGGCATTGGCGTGCATCCAGTCTCCGCTGTTGGCTCCACCCGGTCCACCACCGCCTCCGACATTGGCGTAGTTGACGTCGATGCGGTGAGGGTGATCCGAAGGCTCACCATGGTTGGCCAGCGAAGGGTCGACGTTCTGCACCAAGTGGTCCCAGGCATGCCACTCCCACACCACTTCGCCGCCAGACGGCAGGGTGGGGGCAATTTCAGTGATGGACTCGGGCCACATCAATTGGGGGTTCACCCGTCCAGCTTCCGCGGCTTCCTCTTGCGTCTTCAACTCCCAGGCCAAGACGAGCACGTGTCCATTGGGCATCCATGCAAAGTCGTGGTGATGGTGCTGGGTGTCGTCTGCCCAATCCAGCCACCACTCCAGCTCGCCGTCCCACGACATGCGCTCCAACCTTCCCCCAACACCGCCGCCGGCAAAGGCACCCGTCACCCGGCAGCCACGTGCCAAACTGCCATCTTCCAGGAGGTAGCACGCGCCTCCGGAGTTGTAGTCGCTGGTCCAGGTTTGGACGACCTCTCCACAGTTGTTGATGAGGTGGGTGTTGGTGCTGCCCATGGGGTCGAGCAACGTGTAGCCATCGAAGGCCTCAGGGGCATTGAGAAAGGTTCCTACGGTTTGGGTTTGCCCCCATGCGGGGAGCATGACCCAACACAGGCATCCCAGCGGGACCCAACGGAAGAAAAAGGGAATCATGAGTCGGTGGTTGGCCATACGGTGTCGATGCGTTCTTGAGGTATGAAAGACGCTTTTCGAGACCATGAATTGCATTTTATGAGGTCTGAAGTGGAGAGCCCCAAGTTTTGGGTGGCGTGACGGCACTCGTCCATCAAGGTGATGTCCATCACGCCTGGGTCGTCGGTGTTCAAGGTGGTTTTCACCCCACGCTCCATCAACGTTTTGAACGGATGGGCTTCCAGCGAAGAAACGGCACGGGTCAACACATTGCTCCAAGGGCAGAGTTCCAGTGGAATGCCTTCCTGTGCCAGCCGCTCCACCACGCGGTCGTCTTGAATGGCTTGAACGCCGTGCCCGATCCGGTCGGCACCGAGCTCGTCGATGGCGACCAAGATGTTGTTGGCGGCGCCCTCCACACACGGCTCTCCCGCGTGCACGGTGATGCCGAGGCCTTGGGCTTTGGCCTTCTGAAACAAGGGGGCGAATGGCGATGCCGGAAAGTTCACCTCGTCGTCGGCGAGGTCGAGGCCGACAAAAGCGGCCTTCCGTTCCAGCATCCAATCGCACCACCGGGCGTTCTCTTCCACGCTTTTGATGCGCTGCAAAAGGCCGATGAGGCCCACGACCATGGGGAACTCCGCTTCTGCCCGGGCCACCCCCCGCTGAATCGCTTCCAGCATGCGGTCGGCGTTCATGTGGGGATGCGCATCGAGCAAGAAGGATGGTGCATACCTCAATTCAAGGACCCTGACATTGCTCACGGTGTGCATGTCGGCGCAGGCCTCGTAGGTCAGTTGTTCCACTTTGGCCTCGGTGTCGATGACGTCCCTGGTGTTGAGGAATTTGTGCAAGACCGACGGCAGGTCGGCCATGGGTTCCTTCACCAAAAAGGCCTGCGCAAAGTCGCTGTCGTTTTGCACGTCCATGCCCATGTCCACCGCCCAGGCTTGAAGGGTGGACCGGCGAAAGGTCAATTCAAGGTGGCAATGCAATTCGACCTTGGGAATCGAGAAGAGGTCTTGGTCAGACATGCGAGCAAGTTCCGCAGGAACGGCCGGGCTTCCAACCTTCACCGCCGTAACTTCGTCCCATGGCCGTGGAGATCAAAAACAAGAAGGCGTCGTACACGTATTTCCTGACGGACGATTTCACGGCCGGCTTGGTCCTTTCAGGATCCGAAATCAAGTCCATACGGGGAGGGAAGGCGAGCATCACAGAGTCGTACTGTCGGTTTGACCAAGGAGAGTTGTGGGTGCACAACATGTACGTGGCCGAATACCCCAACGCTGGGTACATGCCTCAAGATCCTCGCAGAAAACGCAAGTTGTTGCTCCAACGGACAGAGTTGAAAAAGCTCGAAAAGAAAGTCAAGGATGTCGGGGTGACCTTGGTGCCCACCTTGCTGTTTGTGGCGTCAAGCGGGTACGCCAAATTGAAGTTCTCCGTGGCCAAGGGGAAGAAGCTTCACGACAAACGCCAGTCCCTCAAAGACAAGGACATCTCTCGCGACATTGCGCGCATGATGGATTGAGAACCCTCAGGCTTGCTCCTCGGAGGGGGCGAGCACCACGCGGTATTGGTCCACGAAGTCTTCCCAGTCCCACAGGAAGTGCTCCATCACTTCGCGCAGGTTTTTCTGGAGAATGGGGTTGGGCACGTTCATGTCCCTGAAGTAGGGCTCTTGGTGCGCAATCACGCCGTACTTGTAGCACACAGCACGCGTCATGGCCGTCAGCGTGTTCTTGCTGGGGCGGTTGATTTCCTTCATGAACCCGCGGAATTCTTTCACCTTGCGGGCGAAGGTGTCGGGCGGCAAACCAAGGGCAAACCCAAACTTGGCGCAGCACCGTTGAATGATGGCGCGGTCCACCCCGGGATCAAAGTGCTTGGGGATCATGCCGAGGTTGGCCGACACGACAATCATCAAAAACTTGCCGTAGTCGTCGGACGAAAGGTTGGGGGAGGAATCAAACTCAGGGGCGGCGTTGAGGAACTCAGCCACTTGGGGCCAGCCTTGCTCCACCGTCTCGAACGAGGTGTTGACGAAAATGTTCGCCACCTGTTCGTCGGTGAGTTTTTTCTTTGAAAGCCAGCTGAGTAGTCCCAGGTTCTTCATCCTTGGGATTCAAAGCTAGGCCGCTGTTTTGGAGGGCGGAGGGGGCGTTTCGTGAACGCTATCCACAGGGTTTTCCACAACAAGCCCCCCAATCCTCACCCTCGAATTACCTTCGCGCCGTGTACGAAAAAGTCCTGAAACCCCTGTTTTTCCTGATGTCTCCGGAGCGTGCGCACTACGCCGCAATGGATTTGTTGGTCGTGGCGTCGCGCATTCCTGGTGTGGCGTGGTGGATGCGCAGGAGCGCCGCCAAACGCAACCAGGGCAAGGAAGTGACCGTGGCGGGTTTGACCTTCCCCAACCCTGTGGGATTGGCCGCCGGATTCGACAAGGATGCGAGGTGGTTGGACGCCCTGGAGATGTTGGGTTTTGGGTTTGTTGAAATTGGAACGGTCACCCCACGGGCGCAAAGCGGAAACCCTCAGCCCCGGTTGTTCCGTCTCAAGGAAGACCGAGGCATCTTGAACCGCATGGGGTTCAACAACGACGGATTGTATCCCGCAGCCGCGCGGTTGGTGCGCCGCCCCAAAGGCCTTGTGGTGGGGGGCAACATCGGCAAAAACAAGATCACGCCCAACGAGAAAGCAGTCGACGATTACCTCGCGTGCGTCGATGCGCTGCACGCACACGTGGATTACTTTGTGGTCAATGTAAGCTCACCCAACACCCCGGGCCTCAGGGAGTTGCAAGACAAGGAGCCGCTGTCGAAACTGCTTCGGGCTGTGGTGGAACGCAACGCAAACCACCCGGGCCAACGGCCGGTGTTTTTGAAGATTGCCCCGGATTTGACCGACGGTCAACTCGACGACATTGTGGACATTGTCCTTGAGGAGAACGTGGACGGTGTGGTGGCGACCAACACCACCATTTCGCGTGACGGGTTGGTCATGCCTGAAGAGGTGGTCAAGGACATGGGGGCAGGAGGGGTCAGCGGCGCTCCTGTGCGCCACCGGGCCACCGAGGTGGTGAAATACCTGTCCGAAAAAAGCAAGGGCCAATTCCCCATTGTGGGGGTGGGAGGCATCGACGGTGCGGAAGCCGCCCAGGAAAAATTGGACGCTGGGGCGAGTTTGGTGCAGGTCTATTCCGGCATGATTTACGAAGGGCCAGGATTGCCTGCCCGCATCGTGAGCGGCCTCTGACGGGCCCCGCTGGGCATCAGCCCATCAAGTCCTTCCAAGTGGGTGCAGCCTCGGCGAGGCGAACTCCTTTCTCAGTGTGCTGAACCGTGCAAGCGGCATGCACGGCGTCGTGCTCCAGGAACAAGACCCACTCTTCATCCGCCGCAGTGTCCAAGAACAGCTTCTTTTCTTCCAGGGTGAGAAGAGGACGGGTGTCGTAGCCCATGACATAGGCCAAGGGAATGTGGCCTGTGCTGGGCAGCAAGTCGGCCATGAACGCCATCGTCCGGCCTTCAGGAGTTCGCAGCAAAGGGATCATTTGGCTCTCGGTGTGGCCGTCCGCGAAAAAGACATCCCACCCTTCGATGCCCATGACGTTCTGGGATACGCGGCCGTCACGCTGAACCATGCGGAGCTGCCCACTTTCTTGCAGGGGCATCATGTTCTCCGCGAGGAACGAGGCTTTTTCCCGAGCGTTTGGTTCCATGGCCCATGCCCAATGGGCGTCGTTGGACCAGTAGGTGGCGTTGGGAAACGTAGTGACGAGCGTGCCGTCCGCCCGCCGAATGACGCCGCCGCCCACATGGTCGAAGTGGAGGTGGGTCAAAAAAACGTCCGTGACGTCGTCTCTTGAAAACCCTGCCGCGCGCAAGCTGGAGTCCAAAGAGTGTTCGCCGTGCAAGTGGTAGTGGCTGAAGAATTTCTCCGATTGCTTGTCGCCGATGCCGCAGTCCACGAGCACCAGCCGGTTGCCCACTTCCACCAAGAGGGACCGCATGGCCCAGGTGCACAGGTTGTTGTTGTCCGGAGGGTTGGTCCGCGTCCACAATTGTTGAGGAACCACGCCAAACATGGCGCCGCCATCCAGCTTGAAATTCCCGGTGTGAATGGTGTGCAATCGCATGGCCCCAAGGTAGCCACGGCTTGTCCCAGTTGAGTACCTTTGGGCTTTGATTCCAGCACATGCTTGACGCCATTTCTCCCGTCGACGGCCGGTACCGCCGTCACACCGCTTCACTCTCTCCTTGGATGTCTGAATTTGGCCTCATCCACCACCGCGTGGAGGTGGAAGTGGAATATTTCTTGGCTCTGGTGGCCATGCCTCTGCCTCAATTGGCGGATTTCCCTCAAGACAAGGTGGAGCCGTTTCGAGAGGTGTACCGCGCGTTCTCGCAAGAAGATGCGCAATGGGTCAAAGACAAGGAGCGTGTCACCAACCACGACGTCAAGGCTGTGGAGTACTTCGTCAAGGAGGCCATGGAGCAACTGGGCGTGGGGGCTTGGAAAGAATTTGTCCACTTTGGCTTGACCTCTCAAGACGTGAACAACACGGCTGTGCCGCTCTCGTTGAAACGTGCCACTGAACAGGTGGTGTTGCCGTTGCTCGACGAGACAATTGCGGATCTGGCGAACC
Organism: Flavobacteriales bacterium; assembly: GCA_011524845.1. Taxonomy (GTDB): domain Bacteria; phylum Bacteroidota; class Bacteroidia; order Flavobacteriales_D; family Sanyastnellaceae; genus UBA11663. The sequence continues at coordinate 12,002 of WTJL01000113.1, forward strand.
TGGCAGTGGAGTGGAAAGACGTGCCCATGTTGGCGCGCACCCACGGCCAGCCTGCATCTCCCGTCACCCTTGGAAAGGAGTTTCAGGTGTTTGTGGACCGGTTGCGCGGACAGCGAGAAGCGTTGGCCGGGGCCACGTACGCCGCGAAATTTGGAGGTGCCACAGGGCAGTTCAATGCCCACCACGTGGCTTACCCGGACGTGGATTGGCCTGCCTTTGGACAAGCATTTGTGGAAACCACCTTGGGCTTGACGCGGACCCCGGTGACCACTCAGATTGAGCCGTACGACCACTTGGCGGCGTGGTGCGACGCCCTGCGTCGCATTCACACGGTGCTGATGGACTTGGACAAGGACGTGTGGACCTACATCTCCATGGACTACTTCAAGCAAAAGATTGTGGCTGGAGAAGTGGGGTCGTCTGCGATGCCACACAAAGTCAATCCCATCGATTTTGAAAACAGCGAAGGCAACCTCGGGGTGGCCAACGCCCTCCTGGCGCACTTTGCCGAGAAGTTGCCCATTTCACGGTTGCAGCGTGACTTGACCGACAGCACGGTCCTTCGAAATCTTGGAGTACCTCTTGGGCACAGCGTGATCGCGATGAACGCCACCCGCAAAGGGCTTGGCAAACTCGTCCTCAACGAAGCCAAGTTGGCGTCAGATCTCGAGGCCAATTGGGCCATCGTGGCGGAGGCCATTCAGACCATTTTGCGCCGCGAGGCTTACCCTGAACCATACGAGGCATTGAAGGCCTTGACCCGAACGCACGGTGCCATCACCCCAGCAGTCATGGCGGAGTTCATCGACGGCTTGGACGTGGGAGAGGGGGTGAAGGCTGAGCTCCGCGCGATCACCCCAGCGAACTACCTCGGCTTCGCGTCTCAACTTGCGCGTGGATGAAGGCCATTTGGGCCTTGCTTCCTTTGATCAAGCACCAGCGCGGCAGCGTGGTGCTGATGGGCGTGTTGCATGCTTTGAGCGCCGTCTTGAACTTGTTCACCTTCTTGTCGGTGGTGCCGTTTTTGCGGATTTTGTTTGGGTCGACTTCGGTCCAAGACACACCAGGAGAAGGGGCGATTGCCGAGGTGAGCTTGGCCTTTGATGGGTTTGTCCAAACCCACGGTTCCTCTTACGCTCTCGCGGTGTTGTGCGGCGCCATGGTGGTGTTGGCCCTCCTGAAGAATGGGGTGCACTATACCGCCCTATACATGATGGCCGGCATTCGAACTGGCGTCAGCCGAGACCTGCGGCAAGAACTGTATGAGCGTCTGTTGGGGATGCCCATGGCTTGGTTTTCGGAGTCCAAACGCGGAGACGTGATGAGCCGCTTCACGCACGACTTGATGGAAGTGGAGCACTCGGTCATTGGCTCGTTGGAAGCCTTGCTGAAGGCGCCGTTGATGATCGTGGTCAGTTTGGCCACCCTCGTGGCACTGAGCTGGAAATTGACCTTGTTTGCTTTTGTGCTTTTGCCCGTGACGGGCGCCTTGATCAGCCGCTGGTCCAAGAGGTTGAAGCGTCATGCCCAGTTGGGCAAGGAAGAACTCGGCCAACTGGTGTCGGTGCTTGAGGAGACGCTTCTTGGCATGCGCATCGTGAAGGCCTTCAACGCCGAAACCCAATTCACGGAAGCGTACGGTGCCCGCAACCATGGGCATTTCAAAGCCATGCGCCGCATGCACCGACGCGAGAGCATGTCCTCGCCCATGAGCGAGGTGATTTCGCTGTCGGTGATGGCGTTGCTGTTGGCGTTTGGAGGCAGTTTGGTGCTCTCGGGCGATTCAGCGTTGTCAGGCGATTGGTTCATCGGGTACCTCGTGGTGTTCTCCCAAATCATTCCCCCCGCCCGGTCGCTTTCCGATGGATGGTTCAGGGTGTCCAAAGGCGCGGCGTCGCTCGAACGCCTTCAGGCTCTTTTTGAAGATGTCGAGGCGCCGGAAGCCGATTTGGGTTCAGAAGGAGCTGAGGCGCCACGGTTGAAAGAGGCCTTGAAGTTTGAGAACGTGACCTACCGCTACCCAGGGCAGGGGGTGCCGGCCTTGAAGGACTTCACCTTGACCATTCCCGCAGGCAAGGTGGTGGCCCTGGTGGGGCTCAGTGGCTCTGGCAAAACCACGGCAGCCCACCTCTTGTCCAAGTTCGCCAACCCGGAGGAAGGCAGGTTGACCCTGGATGGCTTGGACGTCCGGACCATGTCGGGCAAGTCGTGGAGGTCTCGGTTGGCGGTCGTGACGCAAGACGCGGTGCTGTTTCAAGGAACCATTGCAGACAACATCGTGCTGGGCGATCCCCATCCCAACGCCGACCGCGTTCGCCAAGCAGCAGAGGCCGCCCATGTCATGGAGTTTGCTGCGGCACTTCCCGAGGGGTTGAACGCTCAGGTGGGAGACAGCGGAGGCAAGCTCAGTGGGGGGCAGCGTCAACGGGTGGCGCTCGCGCGTGCGTTGTACCGCGATTCGGACGTGTTGTTGCTCGACGAGGCCACCTCGGCCCTCGATGCAAGCTCCGAATCGTTGGTGCAGAAGGCGCTGGGGGATGCGGTGGAGGGACGCACCGTTGTGGTCATTGCCCACAGGATGTCCACCATTCGCGACGCCGACGTCATCGCCGTGATGGAGGCGGGGCAGGTCGTCGAACAAGGCAGCCACGAAGAGCTCCTTGCCCTGGGTGGCCGTTACGCCGAGTTGCATCGCCTGCAGCAGGGCGAACACTCCAACTGAGCGCCACCTGAGTGACAGCGACTTCGAGGAATCGCCTCACCTTTGTGTCATGCCTCGTTTGTCTTGGATTTTGCGCAACCGATGTCCCCGATGCGGGAAGGGAGAACTGTTTGTTCACGCCAATGCCTACAACCTGCGCCACACGGCCCGCATGAATGCTTCTTGCGCAGCGTGCGGGGAGGACTTTGGGCGGGAACCAGGGTTTTACTTCGGGGCAGCGTACGTCAGCTACGCCTTGACGGTGGCCCTTTGGATTGCCGTGCTTGTGGCGCTCATGTGCTTCGATGCATGGGGGTGGATGGAGTTTGGGATGTTCACCCATCCTGGAACCTTTCTCGTGACGGGCATCACTTTGCTGCTGGTGTTGCTTCCCGTGATTTACAGGTTGAGTCGGTCGTTGTGGATCGCCATGTTCACCTGGGGTGAGACATGAAAAAAGGGACCCTCACGTTTGAGGTGTCCCTTTAACCAAATCGCCTGATT
>WTJL01000126.1 GCA_011524845.1 Flavobacteriales bacterium
TGTAGTAAGTCTCGCCCTCGAGGGTGATCTCTTGTCCAGAAGAGGAGGTGTCAGCGGCATGGTAGGGCTGCTGTCCGAGGTAGATGGGCTTGACGTGGTCCGAGGCGCTCATGGAGAAGGTGTAGGGGTTGTCTTGAGACCGCAAAAACGTCTGTGTATTTGTCACAACAGACAGGGTCGACAGGCCGTGCATTAACGGCCGCCCGAAAATATGGAGGGAATTCCAGATTTTGCCCTCTCAAGGCGGGCAGGTTTTGCACCGATGCCCCTTGTTTGGAAGGCTGTGCTGATTGCGTGCCATTTGTCACATGCGCAGGCCGTGGCAGAGCCCTCAAATGTCCTTGGTGGATAAGTCGAATTCCGACCGTGTCTGGGGCACAATGTTGGACCTTGATCAGGGTCAGGGTGGCGAGGGTTTAGTCCGCGACGCTGACGGTGATTTTCGCGGCAATGGCTTTGGCACGGGCCACGAGGTCCGTCATGTCGTCCCCCGGTTCGCCGTGCGTGACCGCGACGGCCATGCGCCGGTAGGGGCGGACTGTCGGCTTGCCAAACACCCGAAGGTCGCTCGCCGGTTCCGCAGCGGCCTCGGCGAGTCCGTGAATGACGGGGGCTTTGCCGGCATGGGGGGCAAGCGACTCCGGCGCCAACACCACGGCGCTGGCCCCGGGGCGGACGTGGTCGATCGACGTCACGGGAAGTCCGAGCACGGCGCGGGCGTGCAACTCGAATTCAGAGAAGTTCTGGGTCCCGGCGAGGGTCACCATGCCCGTGTCGTGCGGGCGAGGGGAGAGCTCCGAGAAGTACACGGTACCGGGCTGGCCGTTTCGCGGGTTTTGGATGAAGAATTCCACACCCCAAATCCCGCTGCCTCCCAGTTCCTTCGTCACGGCCGCCGCCATCTCCTGCGCGGTCGCCAACAACTCGGGCTCCATCACCGCAGGCTGCCAGCTTTCTTGGTAGTCACCCCGTTCTTGACGGTGGCCAATCGGCGCGCAGAACAGGGTGTTGCCGCTGTCTTGCGTCAAGGTCAGGAGGGTGATTTCGTAGTCGAAGTCGATGAAGGCCTCCACGATGATCTCGGCGAGGTCGCCGCGCGAGCCCTCGAGGGCATAATTCCATGCAGTCTCGATGTCGGCTTCGGTGCGGATGACGCTTTGGCCTTTGCCCGAGCTGGACATCAACGGCTTGACGACGCAAGGCGTGCCTACCGCGGCCACGCCTTCCTGCAACTCCGCAAGGGAGGTGGCGTAGCGATACGGCGCGGTCTTGAGTCCGAGGTCTTGGGCGGCGAGGTCGCGGATGGCCCGGCGGTTCATGGTGAAATGCGCCGCCTTGGCCGATGGGACCACCTGAATGCCTTGCTTCTCGTAGTCGTAGAAACGCTCGGTGCGGATGGACTCCACCTCGGGGACGACGAGGTCGGGTTGATGTTGGGCCACAATCGCATCGAGGGCCTCCCCGTCGAGCATGGAAATGACTTCGTGCTCGTCGGCCACCTGCATGGCGGGCGCACCGGGATAGGCGTCGACGGCGATGACGTGTTGTCCGAGCCGCTGCAAGGCGATGACCACTTCTTTGCCCAGTTCGCCTGAGCCGAGGAGCATGATTTTCTTGTTCATGGGTGCAAGGTAGGGTGAGGCGCAGGCCTGTGAAGGTGCGCTAGGCTTCGTTCGCAAGGGAGGGGTTAAGTTTGGGACACCATGAACACCTTACGAAACGTCGCTGCGTTCGTCGCAGCCTTCCTTGTGGGCAGCATCACCATGTTTGCCCTTCACGAATTGCACATGACCCTTTGGCCGGAAGAGACCATGCCGGCCAGCACGGCCACCACGGAGGAATTCCGCGCGTGGATGGTAACCCTCAGCATGCCCACGATGATTGCCGCCACGGTGGTGCATTGGCTGGGCACGGCCGCCGCTGTGGCGGTCGGCATGTTGGTCGCCGCACGGTCCGCAACCACAGGACAGCGGGCCATGTGGCCCGCCTACGTGATGGGGGGCTGGTTTTTCCTCGGCGGCATTGCCAACGCCATTCAGTTGGGCACACCCATGTGGTTGACGGTCACCGATGCACTGGGGTACCTCCCTGTGGCACTGATGACGGGGAAGTGGATGTCCCGCGCTTGAGTTGACTTGATTGCACCCTGACCCCTTCGCCATGCTTCACACGTTCTCCCGTCTTCTTTTTTCCGCGCTGTTGATCTTCGGATGCTTGGGATCTTTCCTTGCCCAATACGTGCCCCAAACCCCCTACAGGGCTTCCGCCGACGATCCGGCGTGGGTGCAATTGATGTACGGCGGAGAAGCGTCGGTGGCCGAGGTGAGGGTTGCTTACGAAACGCATTACGCCTCGCATCCTTTCGAAAAGAACCGAGACACCCAATACTACAAGCGGTGGTTGCGCAACGTGGAGTTGCCACGGCCGGAAGTGTCTCGAGCTTATGAGGAGGCGTTGGGCGCCTCGCGGGCGTCGACCGCCCGTCAGAATGGGGTCTGGGAAGAAATGGGGCCTTGGCATTTTGACCCGGAGGTGGCCATGCAGTTCCAAGTCCAAAGTCCCGGTGCCTGCCACGTCTACACGGTGGAGCAAGCCCCGTCCAACCACGAGGTGGTGTGGTGCGGGACGGCCACGGCGGGGGCGTGGAAGAGCGTCGACCACGGCGCCCATTGGACGCTCATGACACGCGATTTGCCCTTGACCAGTGTCTACAGCATTGCCATTCATCCTGAAGACGACCAGCGCGTGTGGGTGGGTTCTGGATCGGGACAGCTGTGGCGAACGGAAGACGGAGGCGATTCCTGGGCACTTTGTGGGAACGCGGCCTACCAGTCCGACGACCGGTGGTACCGTGACTTGGTGTTCCGGCCGGCCACAGGTGAGGGGGAACCGATTCTGTTTGCGGCCACCAACAACGGCCTGCACCGAACCGAAGACGGCGGCGTCACCATGACGCAAGTGGCCGGGGGGGAGTACATGGAATTGGCGTTTCATCCCACCAGCCCGGACACGTGCTACACCGTGCAGCTGCTCTCCAACAGCACCGTGTTCAAGCGGTCCACAGACGGTGGGTTGACGTTTGGGACGGGCACGACCGGTTGGCCTTCGGTGGGCACCGGCGACGAGCAACGTCGGTGTGAACTGGCGGTGACGCCAGCCGACCCGGACCGCATTGTCGTGCTGGCCGCGGGCGCCACCGACAACGGCGGCGGGTTGTACGGCATGTACCAAAGTTTCGACGCTGGCGAATCGTTTGAATTCATGTGTTGCGGGGACGGTCCCGGCGGTCCCTGGGAGGCCGGCGTCAACCCCAACATTTTGGGGTGGAGCGAAGACGGCTCCGGCGACGGGGGCCAGTACTATTACGACCTCGCCTTGGATGTCAGTCCCACCGATCCGGACCGTCAATTTGCGGCCGGCATTTGCGTGTGGCGCTCGGAGAGCGGAGGCGTGGATTGGAGCCTGAACGGGCACTGGGTCACATGGGCTGGAGAGTTTACCGCGGACCGCTACACGCACGCCGACGTGCACGACGTGAAATTCTTCACGCGGGCGGACGGCACCGTGGATTTGTGGGTGGCGTCGGACGGGGGCGTGTTCTATTCCGCGGACCAAGGGGACCACATCGAGCCCCGCATGTACGGGTTGCACGGCACCGACTTTTGGGGCTGGCAAGCCGGATGGCGCGGGCCTGAAGTCATGGTGGGTGGGACCTACCACAACGGCACCATGATCCGAAACGGCGACCTGTACCACTGGGGCGCTGAAAGCGACACCGCGGGCGGATGGCTCGCGGAGCTGGCCGGGGACAACTTCCGTGG
>WTJL01000223.1:0-2312 GCA_011524845.1 Flavobacteriales bacterium
CGTGCTCCAAGCCGACTTCGGAGGCCCATTTGGCACCGTCTTGGTCTGCGTGGAACATGACAATGAACTCCCCTGGAAGGTGAGCTTGGGCGAGGGCCGTCAAGCCCCACACCGTCAATGCGAGCCCTGCGGCTGCGCGAGAAAGAATGGAATGAATCATGCGATCGATTTGCAGGTCTAGATGGCCGCGAATTTAGGCGGTGCGTGGTGAGGACACCCTCTTTCGAGCAAGGGTTGCATTTCTCGGCCTCAAAAGGTGGTGTCGAAGCGCAGCATGACATGTCGCGGCGCACCGAGGATTCCGGGACGCGTGCTGACCACCCCATTGGTCACGTTGTTCACCACCAAAGAAAACCGCTGCCCTTTGGGGGCGGTGTAGGACAATCGGAGGTCCCAACGTTTGGCCCCTTGGGTGAATTGCTCGCGGTAGTTCACCAAACCAGAGATCAACTCTTCGAAGTACCAATCCACAGCGTCAATGAAGCTCTGGTGGTTCAATGCCACCCCGGCCGTGAACGGCCCCATGTCCCACTCTACATCGATTTTGAGCGCCCCCTTGTTTCGGTACTTCAACAACGAACCCGCGGTCACCAAACTGTCGCGCGCCGTGGAATCGTTGGACATGAGCAGGTTGCTGAGGTAGACGCCCACATTGACTTGGGCAGTGTCGTTGGTCAAATCGCCTGCGTAGTTGTAGGTGTAGCCCGTGACGGCACGAACTGGAATGCGGCCCACTTGACCTTCGCCCGTGGCACTCAACTCAAAGCCTGCGATTCGGGTGCGCCCCAAATTCAAAGGCTGGAAATAAAACTGAGGCACCCCATCCTCAATGATGATGGTCCCGTTCGAGTCGGTGGCTGCTTGGAGCGTGTACTCGATCATCTCGTCGTAATTCAGCACGAAGGCGGCGGCCTCGAGCAACATGCTGCCCGACGAGCCTTTGAGCTCTTGGACAAGGCCCAGTTCCCAGTTGTTGCCCGACTCGTTTTGGAGCCCCAAGTTGCCGCGGATGTTGATGCCGTCGGTCAGCGTCCCCTCCACGTACCGCTCGGCGAGCGACGCGAATCGGAGCGACTCGCCGTAGGACAAACGAAGGTTGGTAGACGGTGTGAGCGCCCGGTTCATGCCAAACCGCCAAACCGGTCCAGAAGATTCGTCAAAGACTCCGGGATTGAGGTTGCGCTCTGTTCGCACGCCTCCCGCCAGTTTCCACCCGTTGCTTGCCCATTCCACCTGATTGAATTGGGCAACGTTGAACGTCAGCAGCTCGATGCCCGGGTACAGGCTGGAGAACGACTTTTGGAAGGAACCAAATGCCCCGACTTGCACCGAGACGTTTTCTCCGATGGCCCTGGAGTATCGGTATTGCCCCATGCCAAGGGTGCTGGTCATCGTGGGCTCAGGGCCAGAACCGTATCGGGAGGTCTGGTACACCCGCGCATTGAGGTGGTGCGTCCCTCCTTCCAGCGGCGCGTAGGTCGCCCACGCATCCGCGTGGCGGTTGAACCACCGGTCTTCGCTTGACGTGCCATCCATGGGCAAGTAGGCGTTGGTCTCGAAGTCGTTCCACAAAATGAAACGCCCCATCTGCTGGTATTGGCTTTGGACCGACACTCCAGCTTGCCAAGTGGGTGAAAAGCGGTAGCGGAGTTTGGCATTGGCCCGAATCCGCTGCTCATGCCCCACGGAGAGGTAGGTCTTGTCGGAGAACACACTTCCTCCCGCCACCACGTCGAGTTTGCCAAACGACTGCCGGTGCGAGGCACTCATTCCATTGGACACAGGAGAATAGCTCTGGTTCCACCACCGCCACTGGGTCGAATCTGGATCGTGGTACACCCCGTTAAACACGCTGACCACCGTTTCAGGTTGTTCGCCCGGCCACACCGTTCTCATGTGGATGACCCCATTGGATGCCCCCGACCCGTACATCGAAGACGCTGTGGCCTTCACCACTTCCACCTGCCCCACGTGCTCCATGGGCAGGTAGGACCACCAGATCTCGCCGAGGTCGCCCGACAGCAAAGGCATCCCGTCCAGCAACATTTGGACACGACTCCCTACCCCGTAGCTGTAGCCACTGCCACCTCGAATGCTCACTTGGCCGTCCAAGATGGACACCCCGGGCGTCTTGGACACCAGCCCCTTCAAGTCCAAGGCGTTGGAGCTTTCTGACAGATAGGGCTTCAACACCGTCACGGGAACGGTTTCCTCCTGAACGGTGGAGCCTGAAATGCTCGCAGTCACCACCACCGCGTCGATGGCCTGGGCTTGAGGAACCATTCGGACCACCCCGCCCGCTTGGGAAAGCT
>WTJL01000223.1:2412-12514 GCA_011524845.1 Flavobacteriales bacterium
GGCCACCACGAAGAGCCACATCCATCTGTGCGAAAACCAGGTCATGCGGCAAGATGACCGAGGATGTTGCCAATGTGCTCATGACTTGAACAAATGTTCTTCACGAAAAGCGCAGATTCTTTCACACTTTCGTGACATGAAATTCCTCCGCTTCACGTGGTTGACCATCGCCACCCTTGGCATCTCTTGCTCGCAGGCAGACACGTCATGGCGCCATTGGCAGGCCCCCAGTTCCATTCGCTCACTCGACGTCCTGACGGACGATCATGTGCGTTACGCAGGCGCTCAAGGTTGGGCAGGCCAAACCACCACGTCTGGTGACCATTGGCAACACGTTCAATGGACCGCTCCTGACAGCACCATCCCATCGTTCCGGTCGTCGGCGTTCAACGGGGAGCATTGGTTCGCTGCCTCCATCGCCTCTCCTGCATGGATTGCCAAATGTGCGCCAAACGGACTTGAGCCAACATGGGTGCATCACGACACCAGTGCGGCGGTGTTCCTCGACGCCATGGCCTGGTGGAACAGCCAGGAAGGCCTCGTGTTTGGAGACCCTGTGGACAGCTGTTTGACGCTGTTGATTACGCGTGACGGAGGTCATTCTTGGGCACCGACAAGCTGCGACCTCGTCCCCGCGCACACCAAAGGCGAAGCGGGTTTTGCCGCATCGAACGGCAACATCTGCATCCAGGGAGACACTGCGTGGGTCCTCACAGGAGGTGTGGCCTCGCGTTGCCTGAAAAGCACAGACCGGGGGACAACGTGGCGCGCCATTGACCTTCCCATCCGACAAGGTGAATCCATGACGGGCGTCTTTGGAGCGTCCTTCTCGAAGGGCGGAAAAGGTTTGGCCATTGGCGGACATTGGGAGCACCCCAAGGACAACACTGGAAATTTGATTGTGACCTCCGACGGCGGTGAACACTGGTCTCTGTTGTCCGAAGGTGAAGGCCCAGGGTACCGGTCGTGCATCCAGCACCACCCCCACCGACCTCAAGATGTCGTGGCATGTGGCTTCGATGGCATCGACATCAGCACCGACGGCGGAGCGCATTGGGTGCACGTCAGCGACAGCGGCAGATACGTGGCGCGCTTTTCACCCAGCGGGCGTACCTTGTGGCTGGCCGGAAATCGCAGCCTGTCCTCTGTGGCCTGGAGCGAACTCAAAGCCGCACCTTGACCCAACCATGCCAGCCACTCCCCCCATTCCGGAAGCGTTGACTCAGCTCGCACAGGCTGTGGAGCAAACGGCTGGCCTCGAGGTCACGTGCACCAGAGATTGCGAAGTACTGAGTGAAGAGCTGAAGGCTTTCGATGGACGGTACCCCATCAGTGTGTCCACCCTTCGAAGATTCTTCAACTTGATTCCCAAGCAGGGAAACTTTTCCAAGACCACCCTGAACACGCTGGCGAGGTATGTGGGACACCCATCTTTTCGGGCATGGGAAGCGAGGGCACAACGTTCCTCTGGCACCGACACCCTGCCCCTCTCGCCGGCCTTGACGGCCTCGAGGACCAACGCCCTGCAGCGCTCGTCCTCTGCCACGAATTGGACCCCCAAGGAAGCGCATCTTCAAGTCGAGCAATTCATCGATCGCTTCTCAGACCCGCAACATTTCCATTTGACCACACGTGAGTTTGAGGCGATGAAAGGCGCTGTCTTTTCCATGTACGAGCGCGGCACATTTGACATGGCCCTGTGGCTCCGCTTTGCTGAGCATGAACACTTGCTTCGCTTTGTGGTGGAGCAATTCCCACCCCTCGATTTCATGGCGTCCTTTGGCCAAGGCATGATGACGTCATTTCTTCGGGTGGCGAAAACTCCTTCGGATCTCCAATACGGTCAGGATGTCATCACCTCAGGACAAATTGCCCAAGACGTGGCGTGGTCCAACCACCGGCACCCCTTGCCATTCGTCGATGCGCTCAAGCCCGGCATTCACCCCCTTGTCCAAGCGCGTTCGCTTGGCATTTTGCTGTTGGCCGGCCAAGAGGGTGTTGTTCCCCAAAAGGACCTCGATGAAACCCGACAACTCATCCTGGCCGGACTGGAACGCGAAACAGAATTGTGGCCTCGATGGGCGAACCAAAACTGCTACTTCGCGTTCAATCTGGCCGATTGGGCCATCCTGTCCAAAGACGCTGACATCGCAGATGCTGTGGCCAAAAACATCGAAGCCTTCCAATCCCAACAAGACTGGTACAACAGAGATTCGGCCATGGACGCCATTTTGAACCTGCGTCAGATCTGGAACTGGATTGTGCTTGACCGCCGGGAAGATGCCGCCATGCTCGCCCAGCAATTGGACTGGGCCAACATCCACACCATGGAGACGCGGACGCTGAGCTTGTGGTTCCACGCGGCGCTCTGGGTGCTCGGGTTGGCGGACAAGGATGCCAGCCTTGCGAACATTCGACACCATGCCTCTTTGACCAAGTACCACGGGTTTGAGCGTCGGATCTTGCACTTGGTCCAACGCCACCTTCCTGCGGACTGACCCTTCTTTCCAACACGAAAATGGCCCGTCCTTCAAGGACAGGCCACCGTCAAACGAACTTTTGGTTCAGGAGCCCCCTCTCCGAGGCTACGAACAAATGTTTCGAAAACTGGGGCACATATGCCACGTTAAGGTCCATTTTGATTCGTTTTGAACCTAAAAGAACAGAAATGAACCTACATCTTCACTTGACCACCTTGTAAAAGGTGTCCTTCTCGAAACGAAAACGCTCACCATACACCCCTTTGGCCGTGCGCTTGCCCGCTGACACCACCATGCACACCTCGGCTCTACGCGGCAAACCGAGCAGGGCTTTCACCCTTGAACTGTCCATTCCTTCCATTGGACACGTGTCGTATCCCTCCGCCCGCATGGCCAGCATGAAATGGCCCGCAGACAACGCCGTGCTTTTGTGCGCCCATACCCGCATGTCCGCCCAACCAATGGGCTCCCTGGGCGTAGCTTGCTGCAGCCCCCTCAATGGAAACCAAATGCGCTTCACCCAAGCAAACACCCCTTGGGTGTAGGCGATGCGTGTGATCTTCCCGAAGTATTGGTACGCCCTTTCAGGCATGTTGCCCCGGCGGTCGAACTCCTCCAGCGTCCAGGCGTTGTTGCGCTTCCACAAATCCGGACGAGCGACAAACACAAACAACTCAGGCGCAGTGGCTGCCGCCGGCTGGCTGAGACACGCTTTCACCAACTTCTTTTTCTTGTCGGGCTCAGTGACTCGGTACAACTCCCAGCATTGGAGGTTGGAAGAGTTGGGTGCCTTTTGGGCAGCGCTCACGCATCGATCGATGGCCTCTTCAGACACCGGATCCTCGGCATAAATTCGGGTGCTTCTGCGTGATTCTATAACGGCGTAAAACGACTCTGCATCCAGCTGCGGCATGTCCAATGCCGGTTCTCGGTCCTTCCCGACCGAGGAAAACATTTTCACCTTGACCATGGCGCAAAGGTCGACACGATCGGCGTGGATGTCACACGCTGGGAATCTCTTCAACCACCACGTCTGGCACAACCAGATCAGCAACATCCCATTGGACGGCCGTTTTCAATCGATGCGCTGCGCGCTCCCAGTCCGCTTCTGAGGAAGCGTGAATCACAGCCAGCTCGTCTTTGGGGCCCAACGTTGTCCCCGCGATCGCCAAGGACGTCAGCCCAACCGCGGGGTCAATCACGGCATCGGGCTGGGTTCGGCCTCCTCCCAATTCCACCACTGTCATCCCCACTTGACGGACGTCGTATCCAGAAAGCACGCCTGACCTGTCTGCATGAACTGGACGCACCACAGCTGCCTGGGCCAGCACCGACTGGGGCTTTTCCACCACTCGGGCATCTCCGCCCATGGCCGCAATGCTCGCCGCCCAACATTCCAAGGCGCGTCCGTTGTCCCTCACTTCCTCCAGGGCCTTTCGAGCCTCTTGAGGGTGGCCATGAATCCCAGATTGCACGAGCAGGGCCGCGCCCAGAGCGAGCACAACTTCGTTGAGACGAGGATGCCTTGAGGCTGGATGGGTGAAATATTCCACCGCTTCCTTCACCTCCACTGCATTGCCTGCGGACCACGCCAAGGGCACGGACATGTCGGTCAACATGGCGGACGTTTTCATTCCAGCTCCGCATCCCACCGCCACCATGCTTTGCGCCAATTGTCTGGCCTCCTCGGTGCGCTGCATGACGGCTCCGTTTCCACACTTGACGTCGAGCACGAGGTGGCCGAGGCCTGCAGCGAGTTTTTTGGACACAATGGACGCCGTGATGAGGCCCAAGTGCTCCACCGTGGCCGTCACATCCCGGGTCGCGTACATGCGTCGGTCGGCCGGGGCCAAGTCTTCGGTTTGCCGAACAATGGCAAACCCATGGGTTTCCACAACGCGCTGAAAGTGTGCGACGTCCACCCCCGTTTGGTACCCAGGAATGGCCTCCAACTTGTCGATGGTGCCTCCGGTGTGTGCCAACCCTCTGCCTGCAATCATGGGAACGTGTGCACCGCACGCAGCAAGCATGGGCGCCAGCATCAAGGACACCGTGTCTCCCACTCCTCCCGTGCTGTGTTTGTCCAACACCGGGCCATGCAATCGTGCGTTGTCCCATGTCAACACACGTCCCGAATCCCGCACCCCCATCGTCAACGCCACGCGCTCGTCGACATTCAAATCTTGGAAGTAGACCGCCATGGAGAATGCTGCGATTTGGGCCTCGGACACCGTGCCCGCGGTCACGCCCTTCACAAAAGCTTGGATCTCCTCGTGTGAAAGAACACCTCCGTCCCTCTTCTTTCGAATCCACTCTTGGGGCAAGCCCACATTCACCTCAGACCTTGGCTTCATCCCATCGCCACAAACAGTCCGGCAATGGTGCCCGACATCAGGTTGGACATCGTTCCCGCCATCACCGCCAAGAGTCCCATACGGGCAATGTCCTTGCGTCGTGAAGGCGCCATGCCCCCCAAGCCTCCCAACAGGATGGCAATGGAACTCAAATTGGCAAAGCCACACAAGGCAAAAGAGACAATCGCGGTGGTCTTGGGCGACAAGGCCACAGCTGCTCCATCGGCGAGATAAGGCGCAAAATTGAGGTAGGCGACAAACTCGTTGACCACCAGTTTTTGGCCGATGAACGATCCCGCAGTCACGGCTTCTGCCCAGGGCACCCCCAACAAAAAGGCCAAGGGACTGAACACCCATCCCAACACCAATTCAAGGGTTAATTCCGGCATGCCAAACCAGCCACCGACGCCCCCCAGCACCCCGTTCACCACGGCGATGAGCGCCACAAAGGCCAACAACATGGCCCCCACATTCAATGCCAAATGAAGGCCCGAAGATGCCCCATTGGCCGCCGCATCGATGACATTCACCGGCGCATCGTCGTCTTCGACATCGGGCAAATCCAACAGAGGTTCTTCTGTTTCAGGCATGAGCAACTTGGCGAACAGCAAGCCCCCCGGGGCGGACATGAAGCACGCAGCAATGAGGTACTCCACGGGAACCCCGATGAGGGCGTACCCTGCCAGAGCAGACCCTGCCACAGAAGCCAATCCGCCCACCATCACCGCAAACAACTCCGATTGGGTCATGGTCGCGATGAAAGGTTTGACCACCAGAGGGGCTTCTGTTTGGCCCACAAAAATGTTGGCCGTGGCGCTCATGGATTCTGCGCGCGACGTGCCTAGCACTTTTTGCAGCGCACCACCAATGATGCGGATGATCCATTTCATCAGACCGATGTGGTAAAGCACGGCAATGAGCGACGCAAAGAAGACGATGATGGGGAGCACCTTCAATGCGAACGTGAATCCCACGCCCTCGGCCACAAGGCCTCCAAACAAGAACGCAATGCCCGCATCCCCGTAGGACAGCAGCTGGTTCACCCCTTCAGTCATGGACGAAAGCAGGGCCTGCCCCCAGGAGACCTTCAACACAAACGCGCCCAAGCCCAACTGAATGGCAAACGCACCCAACACCGTTCTCCACGCAATGGCCGCGCGGTTTCTAGAAAACGCATACGCCAGTCCCAAAAGGACTCCCATGCCCACAATGCTCATCAACATGCAGGCAAGCTAACGCGGAATTCGCGCCCTTGAACAAGACGTCAAGAATGGAAGGCAGCTGAATGCTGAATCAAGAACCAAGGCCATGTGCCTCAAAGGCAAAGGGCATCAGATTGAGTGCACTCTCCGACACCGCCACCTCTTCGTCGCGGACTTGAAGCAGGATGCGCACAGGGGTTCCTTGCCGGCGTTCCGCTTCCACAAGCACTTGACGGCACCCTCCGCAAGGCATGAAGGCCTCGGCAATGGCATTGGCCGAGGGCGACACAATGGCCACGCTCTGCATCACCGCCCCAGGGTGCTGGGCGCCTGCAGCAAAGACGGCCACTCGCTCCCCACACATGCCCGATGGATAGGCCATGTTTTCTTGGTTGCTTCCACGCACCACCACTCCGTTGTCCAATCGGACGGCACCCCCGACCAAAAACTGGCTGTAAGGCGCGTACGCCTTGGACGCGGCTTCATGCGCTTCTCGAAGAAGTTCGCGGTCTGCCGCGTCCAAGTCGTCCACATTCCACACCGACACGGTGCTTTGCCATTCCCTGGTCTTTGGTGCTGCCATGGGCGGGAAGTTACAGACAGTCGGTGCCAAACGCAGAGAGCACCAGCAACACATCGTCCACGGCCACGAACCCATCGCCAGTAAGATCTGCGGTGCACCCGGATTCACATCCGAATTCAGACAACACCAGCAAGACATCGGCCACATCGATGGCGCCGTTTTGGTTGAGGTCTTCCAAACACAGCGGCGTGCCGTCGCAATTGAATCCAGGATCGGGATAGAAACAAGCGCCCGGATCGGTGGCCGTTGCGTCGTAGTTGCACGCAGTCTCGTCCTGGCACCCCTCGCACTCACATGTGTCGCAAATGCCGTCGCCGTCGGCATCGGCCAAGCATGTGCCGTCGCAATCCACCGGGCACGTTCCACACGACGTTTCAATCACTTCCGGATAGATGCACGACATGTCGTCTTGGTTGGCAGAGGGGTCGTAGTTGCATGCGAGTGGATCGGTGCAACCGGCCACCGCCGCGATGCAAGATCCATCGTCCACCGTGGCCAGAGGGTTGTAGTTGATCGCGGCAGGATCGGTGCATCCAGGAACGTCGGCCGATTCCAAACAGAAATTGGCCGAAGTCGTGGAGGTGAATTCCCCTCCGGACGCCAACACCGTACCGCCCGAGCTCAACTCGAACGACCCCACGCCGTACGCGCAGCAAATGCCGTCGCCAAAGCTGTCGTTCACCGTCAAGGTGTAACAACCGAAGGGCAAACACAGGGTTTCCGTGTAGGTGGTCCCAGCTGCGGCATAAGGTCCGCCTGACCAAACCGTGGCTCCTGCCTCGTTGGTCACCGCCCATGTGGTTTCTCCCGGGTAGTTGTCGGTCAAAATGGTCCAGGTCACGTCGGCCCCAGAGGACGTGGCAAACGACGTGGTGTAGTCGTTGTTGGATTCGTTTTCATCGGTGGCTCCAGTGAGCTGCACGGAGGCGTTGGCCACATGGTCACCGTCGGCCAAAGCGATGCAAGGTCCAGCCTCGCAGTACTCGACATCCACCCCAGCGCCGCTGGCCAAGGAGCCCGTCCAGTTGACCACCTGCGGCGCACCGCCATCGAACGACAACGACACAGAGAAGGACGACACGGGCAATTGCCCCACGTTGAAGACCGTCACCTTGGGGTCGAGCACGCTTTCGCACGGACCTGGCGTGAGTCCTTGCACGGACACAATGGCCAAGTCGTAGTCAATGTCCGCAGCCCCAGGTGTGATGCTGAAGTTGGCGTTGCTGATGTCAAAGAAGACGTTGTTGCTCGCTTTCACCTTGACCCTCGCAAGGGACGTCGTGACGTTGGGAACCAACACCGATGCGCTGCCGTCGTTGGGCGTTCCAGCCACGAGCAACGTGGGGAACGTGTACCCCCCATCCGTGCTGAGGTAAATGTCCACCGAGCTGCAGTTGACGCCGTTGCCATCTGTTCCTGCGACATCCCAGGTCACAGGCAACTGGGTGTTGCCCACCACCGTGCCTCCTCCATTGGGAGCTTGCACCACGAAAGGACCCGCGTTGGCCGTGACGGTCATCGTCTTGAGGTCGTCGCTGAAGCCGCCACCACCTGCACGGTTGTCTCGGATGGAGCACTTGAAATTCAGCTGACGGCTGTAGGTTGGCAAATGTTCTCCGATCGTCGTCGTGTTGTTGACCAAATCCTGGGCCCTTGGCAGGGTTCGGGTCGGCGAGCTTGTGGACGAAAAGGACCGGAAAATCGGCTGGTTTCCAGAAGGGTTCGTAAGGTTGTTGTCCCCTGAAGCCGTGGCAGGTCCCAAATCGTATTCTTCCCAGTTGTAGGTCACCGCATCCCCATCGGGATCTGACCCCGTGGCCGTCAATTCGATGGGGGTCGAGATGGGCAACACCAAACCATCGGGCCCTGCACTCACGGTGGGAATGCCGTTGCCCGTGGCAGACGTCACAGCACATGAATTGCCATTTCCGTTCACCGTGAACGCGATCATTTCGTTGATGCTGTGGTTGTGGAAATGGTCGTCGGAGTTGCTTTGCAAGTTGGGCGCGCAAATGCCGGCGTAACCCATGATGGACGAGGCCGATCCAGGCTCATACGCCGCGGACGATGCACGGTTGCAGCTGTTGTTTTGGGTGTGGTTGCCACCGTACTGGTGTCCCATTTCGTGGGCCACGTAGTCCACGTCGAATGGGTCGCCCACGGGCGAACCGCCTCCGGTCACTCCGCCGGCCTTGCTTCCGCCACAAGGGGACTGCAGGTACGCCACACCACCGCCGCCCGTCGAAAACACATGACCGATGTCGTAGTTCGCAGAACCAATGATGCTGTTGCACGTGTTGATGTTCTCGGACAACATGGTTCCACCACTGTTGTTGGTGTAGGGGTCTGTACTTCCATTGAGGAAGATGATTTGGTCGTTGTTGGCCACAATCTCCATGGTCAAGCACACGTCCCGCTCAAAGATTCCGTTGACGCGCGCCATGGAGGTGTTCATGGCGGCAAGCACACTGGCCACGGTTCCTCCGTGGAACTGCGCGTACTCCCCTGTGCACGCGAGCGCGAGTCGGTATGTGCGGAGCTGCGCTCCGTTGTCCACGCGGTTGGTCGCCACGGCAGGACGCCCCATGGTCTTGACCTCTTTGCCACCACCGGGAAAGGCATCGGACGTCGAGGCCTTTGAACCAGGAACTTCGAGGGCCATGCAGCCTTCGGCGTGCTTGGTCGTGGCGCCGTAAAACGAAGAACGGGTGTAGACCACCACAGTCTCGCGTTCTCCTGGATGGTACGGGTCGATGTACACCGTTTCTCCTTCCGCCAGAACCATGGCGTGGAAACCTTGAGGGGTCAGATCGAACCTCACACTCGCCTCGGGCGAATCCACACCTTGTCCAGCGAAGACTTGAATCTCTGGAAATTTGGCCGCCAACTCTGGTGCCATGATGGGACTGTTGACGACGCGAAAGCGCTCAAACGTCCCGTCGGGCATCGGCAACTCCAACAGGACTTCAGAGGACCGTGCCTCAGAAGCCGGGCCGACAGGAGCCTCCTGCAACCACGATTCCAAACGCTGCACGTCCAACTGCCAAGTCAAGTGATCGCCCATCTCGATGGTTGGCGCCTCAGCGCGCGAAGCCGCGGGCGTCCAAAACGAGGACTGTGCTGAGGCATAGAGGGTTGCGCTGCACATCGCCAACATGGCGCATGCCCGCAGAAGGGAAGTTGTCTTCAACATCATTCAACAGAGTTTAGAAGGGTAAAACAGGTCAATCACTTTCGTTTGGGCTCGGCGAACACCTCGGTGTACTCCTTCAACAACGAGAGTTGCTCCTTGGCAGGCTCAGGCAGTTGATTGGCCCATCGCTGAAATTCTGCGCCAAAGGCCCTTCGAAAATCGGGAGCCTCTTTGATGACATGGTTGTTCAGCTTTTGGAGGTTGCGTCGCACATCCCTCAACAGGCGCTCATGGACGAGCAAAAGACGTTGCCGCGCCGTCCAATTGCCGAAGCGCCAAGCCACCGAATG
>WTJL01000223.1:12614-14859 GCA_011524845.1 Flavobacteriales bacterium
CGAGCAAAAGACGTTGCCGCGCCGTCCAATTGCCGAAGCGCCAAGCCACCGAATGTTGGGTGGCTGCCGTCATCAGCTCTTCTTGGAGTCGAGTCAAAAACGCGGTGTATTTCTTGTGGTTCTGTTCCATGGTCATCTCTCTTTTGACGTGGCAGTTCATGTCGCGTTGCCTCTAGGAAAGAACCAATTCGCTCAGACACATGTTCTTGTGAATGTGCTGGGAACTTCTTTCCTTACACCACAATGCCATGACAGAAAATACGACCAAACCGCGAATCTCCCCCCACTCCTGGCGACCAATCTTCGCCGTGGCGGGTTGCCTGGCTGCGGTGTTGTCGTCGTGCACGTACGAGGTGGCCGACCCAGCGTTGCCCTGCGGCGACGAAGGGATCGTCTCTTTTGCTGGAGACCTTCTGCCGCTGCTGGATGCGCATTGCACGGGATGCCATTCCGGTGGGTCGCCGAGCGCCGGGCTCGATTTAACCTCGCACGACCGCGTCGCGGAAAGCACACTTGAAGGCAGTCTTCTGGAGAGGCTTCAACTGCCACCGTCCAACATCCGAATGATGCCGTTGAACGGCAATCCATTGCCCAAATGCGACGTGGCCTTGTTTCAATCCTGGGCAGCCAATGGCGCCCCCAACAATTGACGCCGCATGAAACAATCGCTGATCCTTTTGGTCCTTTTGTGTCCCACTTTCTTGTGGGCTCAGCAGTTCATGACGCGTGAAGGACACGTGCATTTTTTCTCCTCCACGCCCATCGAGGACATTGAAGCCGACAACCATCAAATGAGTGGGCTGCTGGACGCGTCCAACGGGAGTTTTGCCTTTCAAGTGCAGATGCGCGCCTTTCACTTTGAGAAGGCCCTGATGGAAGAGCATTTTAACGAAAGCTACGTGGAGTCCGACACCCACCCCAAAGCCACGTTTCAAGGCCAAATCCAAGGATGGGATTCCGAGTGGACCGACGGCCAGTCCCATGACGTTGTTGCGGAGGGCACCTTGGATTTCCACGGGGTCCAACAGGCCCGAACGGTGACGGGGAAGTTGGTGTGGAAGGACGGTGGATGGGCCTTGGACGCCGCGATGGACATCGCATTGAACGACCACGACATCCGGGTGCCCGCCGTGGTCAAGGACAACATCTCTTCTGTCATTGCCGTGGACATTCACGCCCAGCTCTCTCCGCGATGACCCGACGACTCAATGCCCTTCGCCTCACATGGATCTTGGCGCTGTCAGCCTGCATGGCTCACACGTCGGCCCAAAGCCTCCTGGACGCCCTCAACGAAGAGGTGGCTGACCCGACCCTGCCTGTGACCGCGACCTTCAAGGACACCCGCATTGTGAATGTCCAAAGCAACGAGACCCCCGGAGCTGGGGTGTTGCACTTCGTCATCGCCCACAGGTTTGGGACGCTGAGCTCAGGCGCGTACGATTTGTGGGGGTTGGACAATGCCCAGATGCGCATGGCGTTCGACTACGGCATCAGCGACCGCCTGTCTGTGGGCGTGGCCCGCAACACCTACCAAAAGACATACGAAGCCAACGTCAAGGCACGCGTGGTGCGCCAAACCACCGGACCTCAGGCTTTTCCGCTGAGCGTCACCTGGTACAGCGTGGCCATGGCCAACGGCCTGAGGGTGCCCGACGAGGCCTTGCCCCATCCCTTTTCAAGACGCTTGAGCTACGTGCATCAAGCCGTGGTGGCCCGGAAAATGAGCGACGCATGGAGCCTTGCCCTCGTTCCTTCGTTCGTTCATCGAAACGTTGTGTTGACAAACGACGACCCCCACGACCTGTGGCTCTTGGGCATCGGCGGACGCTACAAACTCGGACCCCGTTTCAGCCTCAATGGGGAATACCACCACTTCCTGTCCAACCCATACGACGACACCTTCTCCCCCAGCCTGTCCCTCGGCGTGGACATCGAAACCGGCGGGCACGTTTTTCAATTGCACGTGACCAACGCCAGGGGCATGTTTGAGCGATCGTTTCTGGCCGAACCTGCGGGAAGCTGGGCCAACGGGGACGTGTATTTTGGCTTCAACTTGAGCCGCGTGTTCACGGTCAAATCGTAACCGCGTATCTTTGCACCACGCAGGGGAATCTCCCCGCGTGCGTGTTTCACCGAGGTCGACACGCCCCCTTTGAAGTTTGCACGAGGCAGAACGAAGGCTTGACAGATCCGGTGCGTAAGCCACAACGTTTGATGCGTGGCGCCCCCATTTTCTCATGAAATT
>WTJL01000078.1 GCA_011524845.1 Flavobacteriales bacterium
ATGTCCTTGAGGATGTGCTTGCCGGTGGGGGTCGTCTTGTTGACCTTCACCATGCTGAAGATGACTTTCTTGTCGTCCGACATGAATGGGAGATTCAGAATGAAACAATGGGCTCAGGGCCCGCGCGAAGTTAGGCCTCAGGAGAGCCTTGAACCAAGGTCAGCACGGTGATTTCGGGAGGCATCCCGACACGTCCGGGAAAGCCCAAGACGCCAAACCCGCGGTTGACATGAAGGTACTGTTCGCCTTCGAGGTACAACCCACCCCAACGCTTGTACGTCAAGGACGAGGGAGACCATTTGATGCCCAACCATGGAATTTCAATGCCCATCTGCATGCCGTGGGTGTGGCCGCTGAGGGTCAGCTCCACGGGAGCCTTGTCGTTCATGATTTCCAATTCGTAGTGGGTGGGGTCGTGGCTCATCAACACCGTGAAGGCATCTTCTGCACCACTTCCCGCCAATGCCTTGCCCAAATCGCCGCTCTGGCGGAAGCCTTTGCCCCAATTTTCAACCCCCAAGAGCACCATGCGATCGCCGTCCTTTTCCCACACCACGTGGTCGTTGTCAAGCATCTTGAAACCCATCCGGGACTGGATGTCCTTGAGCTGGGCAATGCTCGCGGAGCGCTCCTCTTTGGTGAAGGGGCCGTAGTCCGCGTAATCGTGGTTGCCCATGACGCTGAATTTGCCCAAGGGCGCTTCCACCTTGGCAAACGCTTCGACCCAAGGCTCCGCTTCCTCTGCCAATTCGTTCACCAAGTCTCCCGTAAACAGCACCACGTCCGGCTTCAGGGCATTGACTTTCTCCAGCGCCGCAAGCACAGGCTCAGGCGTTCCATCGAACGAGCCCAAGTGCGCGTCGCTCAACTGCACCACCTTCAGCCCCTCAAACGCCTTGGGAACGTTGGGGTGCTTCACCACGAGTTCGCGCACTTTGTACGCGTACTTGCCCCGCGTGACTCCGTATCCCATGCCGAAAAAGGCCAACACCCCCACCCCTTGTCCAAGGAGGTTGAGGAAGGACCCACGGGCCATGGCGCCTTCGGTGTTTTGGCCTGTTGCTTTCAGCCACCCCAAGACGCCCAAGGCCCGAAGCTCGTCCACGAGTTGAATGGCGCTCACGAAAAGCTTGGGGATGGTCAACGCAAACGTCACGCCCATGATGGTTCTCAGCAGCACAGGATGCGTGCCTCGCCACGTCGGCCACATGAAAAATGCAGCCAAAAACGCCGCCCACACCACCACATGGATGGACCACCACACGGTTTTGGCGGTGGGCCACCAGGACATCGCACTGTAGGCCTTCCACAACGACCGAAACGTCAGGGTTTCGATGATCAAAAAGAAGACGGTGACGAAAGTCAATCCAATCAAAATGCGCTCTAGCATGGTGGGGTCGTTCTCGAGGAGGGCAAAGGTACGACCTCGTTACCTCGCGGGAAGGGCGTTTGTTCACCCCAAGGCCTCTTCCATCGCGTCCAATGACGCGTCGGTGGCAAGTGGCGAGAGGCCGCTTGCCGAAAGCACGTGAATGGAGCTGACCGCCGCAACGTCAGCTGGTGCCCCTTGCATCCATCGGTGCACGCCTCTCAAGTCGTGGGTGGCCAGCATCACGCTTCCGCCGCGCTCGAGGTGGGTGGTCAACATGTCCCAGAGGTGCCGTTGACCGCGGACGTCCAAAAATGCCGTCGGCTCGTCCAGCATCAGCCAATGCTTCGATTGCAGCATGGCCCGAGCGACCATCACTTGCTGCGCCTGTCCGTCGCTCAGCGTGGACAGCCTTTGGTTCAACCATGGCTCCAACTGGGGATGACGCGACACCGCCTCCTCCCATGAGCCGGACAACGACAGCACTTCCGCGACGGTGAGTCCCACGTGCTTGGGCGGCATGGAAGGCACAAAGGCCACATGCTGTCCCCACACGCGAGGGTCGTTGGCGCGCAACGGGTCTGCCCCGTGATCCAACGTGATGTGTCCTGCAAGAGGCGCTTGAACCCCCAAGATTGTCCGCAGCAACGTGGTCTTTCCTGCCCCATTGGTGCCCAAAAGCACGTGCAACCCACCGGCCTTCCAGGACAGGCTCAACGGCTCGGTCAAGGGAAGCGTGTGCCCCACTTGAACGTTGTTCATGACCAAGTTCATGACCAATCGTGGGTTCGTTTCCACAACACCGCCAACACGACAGGTGCACCGAGGATGGCCAACACCGCATTCAACGGCCAATGCATGGCCACGCTGTCCGTCCACCTCACCACGCCGTCGGCGAGCAATGCCAGCAATCCACCCCACATGCCGATGCCTTGGATGGCGTCCAGGTGGCCGCGTTGGGCATGAAAAAATCGATACACATGTGGGGTCGCCAAACCAAGGAAGGCCAGCGGACCACACACCGAGGTCACCACCCCCAACACAAGGCCCGTGATCAACAAAATCTCCATGTTCAATCGGGCCTTGGGAACGCCCATGGTTTGGGCCAAATCCTCTCCAAGGGTCCACATGTCCAACCATTTGGCCCGTCGCATCATCCATGTGCCCAACAACACCTGAAGCGCCATGCAGGACATCGCCTGCAACAAGCTGGCTTTGCCAAAGGTCCCCATGCCCCAAAAGACAAAGGTCTGCAGGGCCTCTGCCGTGGCGGACGATTGCAACACCGACACCACGGCACTGACGGCGTAGCTGATCATCAGTCCAAACACCAAGGTGGTCACCGGAGACACAAAGCGGCGTGCCCCTACGCCAATCAACAGCAGTACCGCAAAACACCCGACTGCCGCCGCCATCCACGCCGGCAACGCCAAGCCGAGCAGTACGGCAAGGGCGACTCCGAGCGATCCCCCGGACGTGATTCCCAGGACACCTGGACCTGCCAGTGGATTGCGAAACCACGTCTGCATGAGCAAGCCCAGCCATCCCAACAAGGTGCCGGACACCATGGCCGTCGTGGCCCGGGGCACCCTCACCTCTTTCACAATGGTGGCGTGCAATTCATTCACCTCCCCTCCTGTCAACAACGCGCCCAAAAGCTCTCCCCATGCAATGTCAACCTCGCCCAAGGCAACATGCAGGCCGAGGGCCAACAACATCAACACAAACACAAGGCGGGTCTTCATGGCTGTCGGGAAGGTCGCTCGAGTTTTTCAAACACGCCATGCGGACCCTCAGAATCCGATTGCACCAATGCCGCCAAATCTTCGAGCACCCATTCGGGATGGGCCACCACTTTGCCGAAATAATCCACCCTTGCGGTGTTGCACACCCAAACTTCATCGACGGCCTTCATGACCTCTGCATGTCTGGGGTCCATCGCCAACACGTCGCTCTCCTTGACCCCATCCTTGTCGTACGTCACAAGCACCCACGCGTCTGTCGTTGACACCAATTCGAGCATGGATTCCAGACTCAACGCCACATTGCTTTGGTCGTCCGCCTCGTCCAAGGCGTACGTGCCTCCCGCATCTTCAATCCATTGCGCCACAAAACTGCGCTTGCCCGGTGCGTGCCATACGCCGTCGGCCACGCTTCCGGTGAACACGCGTTTGCCTGTCGACACCGAGGACTCCACCGCGGCGAGGTAACGGGCCTCGATGGCTCGAAAGGCCCTTGCTCCTGACGCGGAATCTCCGGCCATCCACGCCAACGGAACCATCCACTCTGCACGTCCAAGCGGATGAGGCTCCAAGTATTCCGTCACGGGAACCCAAGGCCAATTTCGCTCCTTCAATTCTTGTTGGGG
>WTJL01000199.1:0-1312 GCA_011524845.1 Flavobacteriales bacterium
GCATCCTCAACCTCACCCCCGATTCGTTTCACGACGGCGGGGCGTGGAACGACACAGGGCGCGCCGTCGCCCAGGCCGAGCGGATGCTGCGCGAAGGGGCCGATGTGTTGGACCTCGGCGCCCAGTCCACGCGCCCTGGCGCGGTTCAAGTGGGCGCTGAAGAAGAGTGGACACGTCTCTCCCCTGTCCTTTCGGAAGTTCGTCGCGCCCACCCGGACGCCCTTCTCAGCATCGACACCTTTCACGCGTCGGTCGCGGAACGCGCCCTTGACGCCGGTGCCGACCTCATCAACGACGTGTCTGGAGGAGATGCCGACCCCAACATGTGGAAGGTGGTGGCCGCTGCGCGAGCGCCTTATGTCATGATGCACATGCAAGGGACGCCTGAGACCATGCAAGCGAACCCCACGTACGCTGACGTGGTCAACGACGTGCATCACCACCTTCAAACCAAGCTCTACAAAGCCTACGATGCGGGTGTGACGGACGTCATCGCGGACGTGGGCTTTGGGTTTGGCAAGACCGTGAATCACAACTATGCCCTCCTCGACGCGCTGCCTGAATTCTTGGCGTTGAATTGTCCGGTGCTTGTGGGGGTCAGCCGAAAATCGATGATCCAAAAGGTGCTTGACGTGTCGAGCGACGACGCGCTGAACGGCACCACCACCCTCCATGCTTGGGCCGTGGACCGAGGGGCCCACATCCTGCGTGTCCACGACGTGGCGGAGGCTGTCGAAGTGGTCAAGCTTCACACCGCATTGAGAGATTCCCGAACTTCGCCTCAGCCATGACCTTTGGACTCCTTGCCTTCGAACTCTGGAACGCCATCGCCCCCTTTGTCAAAATGGGCGTGCAGGCGCTGGATTTGGTGCTGGTGGCCCTCATTGTGTACTGGATCTACCGTCTGACCAAGGGCACGTCGGCGATTCCCGTCTTCCTCGGCCTGCTCGCCATTTACATCATCTGGCAGGTCGTGACCCTGGTGGGCATGAACTTCATGAGCGAAATCCTCGGCCAATTCATTGCCGTCGGAATTTTGGCCATCATCATCGTCTTTCAACAGGAGCTCCGCCAATTTCTGTTCTCCATTGGCGACCGGGCCTCTTTCAAAGAGCCCCCTGAGTGGCTGATCCGGTTTTTGCCTCAAAAAACACAGGAAGCCCGATCGGCCTTTCCGGTAGAAGAAGTGGTTCGCGCGCTGGAGCGCCTGGCCTCGCGAAAGGAAGGGGCGCTGATCATTGTGCAACGCGAGTCAGATCTGACCCACCACATCCAGAGTTCCACCAAACTTGTGGCCGACATCTACGCCCCC
>WTJL01000199.1:1412-3692 GCA_011524845.1 Flavobacteriales bacterium
AGGTAGTTCGACGCATAGATCTTGGAGCCGCGCACGTACAGGTTGTGGTCCACCGAAGTGTTGTCCGCTTCGTAGTACCCCAACACCACAGGGTTGTCCAAATCCGTGACGTCCGCGATGTACGTCCGGGTTCCGTTGCCGAAGCCTTGCTCATCCAATTCATCGTTGAAGAAGACCAAGGTGTGGTCTTCGTTCAGCCACCCTTGGTGGGTGTACGCCGACTGGGCGTAGTTGAAGGACGAGACAAGTTGCATGTCCGTCTTGTCCGTCACATCCACGACCGCCACTCCGGCGCTGCCATTGAAGCAGAACGCCACTTCGTGGTCGGCGTAATCGGCGTCCGGTCCTTTGTACATGACCACCTGCGCATCGTGGGTGTACGCCCCGTCGTAGGTGCCGGCAGGGACAGGCGACGTGGGGTCGTTGACATCCACAGCATGCAACCCACCACCGGCCGTGTTGGTGCCAATGCCGTAGGCGAAACCCGACTCCTCGTTCATGGCAATGTTGTGGGCGTTGCCAAACCCGAGGTAAGACGCCACAGGGGTCAACTCCACCGGTCCTGCCGTGATGCCTGGCACTTCGGTCAAGTCGATCACCTGAATGCCGTGGCCTGAGGCTTCGCTCACAATGAACGCATGGTTGTCAAACACCTTCACGTCGCGCCACAAGCTTTGCACCGAAGCTGTCGGAACCTGGGCCAAGAACACGGGATTCACCGCATCCGTGACCTCCACAATGGACAATCCGTTGGAGCGCCCAAACAACACAAACTCCCGCTGAGAATTTGGATCCACCCATCCCCAGCAGTCGTTGCCGTTGGCGCCTCCGCCGAGTTCTTCCAGCGTCCGAACCGACAGCAAGTCGAGTCCGTCGCAGGGATAATCTCCGGCCATGCCGTCCACACAGGGGGTTTGGGCTGACGCCACAGAAAAGGCACACAAGGCCGTCGCACACAAGGTTGTCAATCGTTTCATGGCAGGTCCATTCAGGGATGCAAAGGAACAACAAGAAGCCCCGACGCGATGTTGCACGTCGGGGCTTCAAAATGTCGGATGGTGTTCTCGATCCGCCTCAGTTCACGTCCGGCAAGAAGCTGAACTTCTCGCTGTAGCGGAGCATTTGGCCGGTAAAATCGTCAGGGTACGTCACGTCGACGGACGCGATGTTTCCGTCCGCGTCGCGGGTTGCCGTCATCTCAGGGTTGATAAAACCGCCGTAAGGGGCCACGCCCAAGACCGCCACGCGGTCGAGAATCTCTTTGTGTTCCGCTTGGTTCACTTTCACCCCGTAGCCTTCGACAAGGGCCTTCGCGGCATCGTAATCGCCTTGCGACTTGATGCGCTGAACCTCGCGCAACAGCTCTCCAAACAACTCGCGGAGACGCTCGTAGTCCTTGATGTCAATGAAGGTCTTGCCGTCGCGCACCACCTTTTCCACCACCCCTTCAGGCTGGCCTTTTTCAAAACACCAGTTGCTGACCCATGCACGGTTGCGCATGTGAGCTTCTTCGATGTCCGCTCCCAACTCGAGACGTTGGAGCTGGGTCAACATGCCGTTGCGCAAGTAGCTGTCGTACTCTGCGCGCCCCACATCGAGGGTTTTCATGAGGCCGAGGTCCACCATTTTTTGGTCGAGCAAGAAGTACAAAGCCACCAAATCGGCACGGCCTTCCTCCAGCGTGGAGCTGTACTCCTGAATGGTCTCCTTGGGGGTCCCCACTCCGGGCTCCAACTGTCCCGATGCGTGTCCAATCACTTCGTGCATGGCGGTGTGCAGTTTGCCTGCCAATTCACTGTGCGCCTTGACGCGCATCAGCTCGGCATCGTCGTGCACGAATTCTTCCAACATTCCACCGCCCGCGGCCTTGTCGTAGGCGTTCACGATGTTGCCCAAGGACACCGACTTGGAGCCGTGGACTTGGCGAATCCAGTTGCTGTTGGGAAGGTTGACTCCGATGGGTGTGCTGGGGGAAGCGTCTCCTGCCTCTCCCGCGACGTTGACCACGTTGTACGTGATGCCCACCACCTCTGACTTCTTGTGTGCATCCATGAAGGGCATGTGGTCTTCGAACCACTGCGCGCTGTTCATGAGCGTCGCCATGCGGGCACTCGCGTCGAAGTCCTTGATCTCCACGATGGTTTCGTAGCTGCCGGTGTAGCCGAGGGGGTCGTTGTACACCTCCACAAACCCGTTGATGTAGTCGACATCCCCTTCCGTGTCCTGCACCCAGTTGATGTTGTACAGGCTCCACTTCTCGAGGTCTCCCGTCTCGTAGTA
>WTJL01000187.1 GCA_011524845.1 Flavobacteriales bacterium
AGCAACGGGCAATGGCCCGTGCACAGCCTCATCCGCGTGCCCATCGGGGCGTACGGAAGTGGCGGTCCCTACCACAGCTCCAGCATCGAATCGGTGCTGGCCAACATTCGGGGCGTGAAGGTGGCCTACCCTTCCAACGGCGCCGACCTCAAAGGCCTGCTCAAGGCCGCCTACGAAGACCCCAACCCCGTTGTCGTGCTGGAACACAAGGGCCTGTACTGGTCCAAGATTCCCGGCACAGAATCGGCCAAGGTTGTCGAACCCGACCGTGCGTACCGTGTCCCCCTCGGAAAGGCCCGTGTGGTGGTCGCCGCAGACGACGCCCTTCTGCCCACCCAAAGCGCCGTCACCGTGGTGACCTATGGACGAGGCGTTCACTGGGCCCAGGAAGCGGCACAGGCGTTCCAAGGACGGGTGGAGATTTTGGACTTGCGGACCATCCAACCGGTGGATTACGCGGCGATTGAAGCCAGTGTGGCGCGCACCAACCGGTGCCTCGTGCTCACTGAGGAGCCCGTGGCCCACAGTTTTGCCCAAGCGCTTTCAGGACACATCGCCACCCGCTGTTTCCGCGACCTCGACGCGGCCCCAGTGGTGGTCGGCAGCATGGACCTGCCCGCCATCCCCCTCAATGAACGGTTGGAAGCCGCCGTGTTGCCGAGTGCAGCCAAGGTGGAGGCCGCTTTGGCATCGTTGTTGAACGATTGACGTCATGCGCATCCCATCTGTCATCCACACCGGTTTCTTCGCCCTCTGTTGGGCCTTGGTGTCTCCAAACACATGGGCCCAATCCGGATCGTGGGTGTTGGACGGGTGGCCCGACGAGAGAAACGGCTACTTCGCAGGACGCACCGAGATCTACGCCGATGGCGACCGTTTGAAAATTGTAGAATGGCCAGGGGCTGTCCAACAGGACGACGAGGCACTCGAAACGTACCACCTCGGACGCAGCGTCGTGAAAGTCTTCACGTGGCACGGAGAGCGCGTCGGGCTGGTGTTTGAATCCGACGGCCCCCTTCCCAAGGCAGAGCTCAACTCGGAAGGCCGCGTGGTGTTGCCGGCGCCGTACCCACCCCTTCCCAATCAAGAAAGCGAGGTGCCCTGCGGGGAAGGATGCCATTACCACGTTCGGTCGGTGGCTTTTCAACGCCTCGACGCCGCCTTGTTTGCGCCGGGCGGAATGCTCGAAGCGACGTTCCAACCGTCGCCGGATGTGCCACTGATGACCAAAGAAGAATTCCTCGAACGCTACCACATCGCCCCTCCCGAATGGGGAGCCATGGGCTTTGGCGAATGACCTGCACGGTCCCGCACTCAGGCCCCATTTAGGCCCCTTGATGCGCGTCCCAGCGACACTTACAGACGTGGTGTGAACCCGATTCACGAAGGTTTGTTCCATGGTTGTCTCTGCCATGGGTACTCCTACCACAATCACCGTCAAACGCGTGGAGCGTTTGAGCCCCAAAGCCGTTCGCGTGACGCTCGATCCGGGTGAACACGCCGACGTGTGGGGCAACGTGCCTGGAGGCTACCTGACGTTTTGTTTGCCCTGCGGAGACCCCGTGCTTCACCGTTCGTACAGCTTGGTGCAGGGTCCGGAGGCCCCGATGCCCCAAGTCGTTGTGAAAGAAACGGGCAGCTCACGAGGCAGCGCATTCATCAACCGCCAGTTCACCGAAGGGTTGGAGTTGATGGCCTACCCGCCTCAGGGCCGGTTGTTCCCTGAAACGTGGAACGAAGCGCCCCAGCACTTCATTTTGTTTGCCGCCGGAACGGGCATCACCCCCTTGTACAGCGTGCTCCAACACGTCATGGCGTCTGACCTCGACCACGAAGTGACCTTATTCTACGGCAATTCGAGCCTGTCTGACATCCTTTTGCGCGCTGAATTGGAAGAGTGGGCGCGTCATCCCCGCGTGACTGTCACGCACATCTTGAGCGACGGGAGCTTGGACGACGACCTTCACAACGGCCGAATCACGGCGAGCAAGACCATGCTGCTGTGCGACACCGTGAAGACGTCCTTGCCGCGCAAGGTGCTTCTCTCGGGTCCGGCCAAGATGAAAGAGAACGTGCTGCGTGGACTCGACCTCGGTGGGTTCCCTCCGGCAGACATCCGCTACGAAGACTTCCATCACCCACCCCATCTCGACGCACCTGAGCTTCCAGAATGCGAGGTGTCGGCAGAGTATGAAGGCAAGACGATTCACTTCACGTACCACCCCAACGAGGAATCCCTGATGGGCGCCATTTCGCGCCGTGGACTGGACGCACCTCAAGCGTGCCGAGGTGGCGTATGCGGATCCTGCAGAGCTTCAATTCGTGAGGGTGAAGTGTCTGTTGAACAAGACTTTGCACTTACTCGAGAAGAAAAAAACAAGGGATGGGTGCTCTGCTGTCAAGCGCGACCTATCTCCAACAAGCTCAGCCTCTCCTTCAAGGAAGGCCAATGAACTTGTGGGTCTGCAACGAGAGGCGCCACTGAGGAGCTTCTTGGATGCGTTGAAGGACCCGCTCCATCACTTCATCACGGCGGTCCCATTCAGGCTGAAGAAACTGCGCTGTGCCTGGAACGAGTTTCTCCGCGTGCTCCTCTGCCCACTGCAAATCGTGGCTGTTCACCACCACCACTTTGAGCTCGTCGGCCGCGTTGTACCACTCCTCCAAGCAGGGCTTGAACTTCTTGGGGCTGAGGGTGACCCAATCCCAATCGCCGCTGACGGGGTGGGTGCCGCTGGTTTCAAGGTGGGTGGCCAGTCCTGCGTCTTGGAGCGCAGCGGTCAAGGGCCCCAAATCGTGCATGGCGGGCTCTCCTCCCGTCACCACCACACGTGGCAGTCCTGAATCCACGGCCTCCTGGACCAACGTGTCCACGTCCACACGTGGATGGGCATCGACGGGCCAACTCTCCTTCACATCGCACCACGAGCATCCCACGTCGCATCCACCCAACCGAATGAACCACGACGCATGGCCCGTCCATGCCCCTTCCCCTTGAAGGGTGGGAAAACGTTCCATGACGGGATAAGTGAACGGCGTGCTCATGGAAAGAATCAGTCCAAAAGGGTGGCGTCGAGGTCAAACGACGAGGCGCCTGTGATCTTGGCGGTTACAAAGTCGCCCACGCGCAGGTGCCCGTCGTGGGCAATGCGCACTTCGTTGTCGACATCCGGGCTGTCGTACTGCGTTCGGCCCACCCACAAACCGTCTTCGTGGCGATCGATCAACACGCGCTCCACACTTCCAATGCGGGCCACGTTGAGCTCCTCGCTGATGCCCGCCTGAATGTCCATGATCTTCTCCACCCGCGCGCGCTTCACCTCTTCAGGAACGTCGTCGTTCATGGTGTAGGCGTGGGTGTTTTCCTCGTGGCTGTAGGTGAAGCAGCCCAAACGGTCGAACCGCATGCGCTCCACCCACCCCTGCAGGTGCTCGAAGTGCGCCTCCGTCTCGCCTGGGAACCCACAAATGAGCGTGGTGCGAATGGCGATGTCCGGCACGCGCTGGCGGATGGCGTCGATGAGGGCGTCTGTTTTGGCTTCTGTGATGCCTCGGCGCATGGCTTTCAGCATCTCGTCGGTGCCGTGTTGCAACGGCATGTCCAGATAGTTGCACACGTTGCTCCGTTCCGCCATGACGTCGAGAACGTCCATGGGGAAGCCACTGGG
>WTJL01000119.1 GCA_011524845.1 Flavobacteriales bacterium
TCCTTACCTTTGATACAAACCTTACCGATTTCGTTGTGGACTTGGAACGCGTCATCCTTTCGGCCAAGCAGAAGGCCCTTCGCATCAACCTCAACCAAGATCTCTACGGCACCTTCGCCGAGATCGGGGCTGGTCAGGAGGTGGTCCGTCACTTCTTCCGCGCAGGTGGAGCCTCAGGCACCATCGCCAAGACGATCTCGGCGTACGACAAAGACTTCAGCGACGCCATCTACGGCAAAGAGGCGAAAGGACGCTACGTCTGCGAATCGCGCATCGACAAGATGCTCGAGCACGAATACAACCTGATTGAGGAGCGCATCACGCGCGAAGACCACCCCACCAAACAGTACTTCGCCTTCGCGAACACGGTGGCGACCATCAATTACCACAAGACGACGCAGGGCCATGGTTGGTTTGGCATCAAATTCCAAACTTCAGCCTCCAGCGAACCCAACACCATCGTCCTCCATGCCCGTTTCCACGAGCAGGATGCGCTGTTGCAACAGCAGACCACGGGCATGTTGGGCGTCAACCTCATTTACGGTGCCTTCTTCTTCTACAAGCGCCCCAAGGAGCTGCTTCAGAGCCTGTACGACAACTTGGACCGCGACCAGCTTGAGGTCGACATGATCCAAATGAATGGCCCTGACTTTGCAGAGGTCGACAACCGCCTCATGTCCCTTCAGCTGGTCAAGCAAGGCATGACCGACGCGGTGATTTTCTCTCCGGATGGCCGCAACCGTCAAGCGGCGGACGTTCTCTACAAAAAGAACATCCTGGCCATTCGAGGAAGTTTCCGCCCGGTCACGAAGGTGAACATCGACATGATCGCCAAGGGGCTCGCGCAATTCAAACAAGAACCCAAGGTCGATCCCGACAACCTGCAAGTGTTGTTTGAAATCACCTTGAACAACCTGAGTGCGGAGGGAGACATCGACGAACAAGACTTCCTCGACCGGGCAGACGTGCTTTGCAGCATCGGTCAAACCGTGCTCATCAGCAACTACCAGAAGTACTACAAACTCGTGGAGTTCTTCTCGCGCCACACCAAAAAGCGCATGGGGGTGATCATGGGGGCTTCCACCTTGGTGGAAATCTTCAACGAACGCTACTACCGCGACTTGAACGGGGGAATTCTGGAAGCCTTTGGCATCCTGTTTTCACGGGACTTGAAAATCTTGCTGTACCCTTGGAAGGACGAGGAGTCGGGTGATTTGTGGACCTCCACAACCACCCCCATCCACCCTCGACTCAAGCCACTGTACGATTACCTCGCCTTCAACAAGCGAATCACAGACATCCACGACTTCGATCCCGATGTGCTCTCCATCTTCAGTCGGAAAGCGCTGGAATCGATCAAAAATGGCGGCGAAGACTGGGTTGACATGGTGCCCGACTTTGTGGACCGAATCATCAAGGAGAATTGCTTGTTTGGGTTTTGTGGAGTGTCCAACCCCGACAACGACCCAGCCACTGAAGATCCCGCCGAGGCGGCCGCGCGCGCCATTGAGCAAAAGTGAGCGAAGCCTGCACCCAAAGCCATTTCGCTTGGGAATCAGAACACCTGACCAAGTACAAAAAAGGCACCCCGAAGGGTGCCTTTTTTGTGGATGTCATTGACTCGCTTACTCCTCGGTGGATGCGTGCTCCACGAGCGCGTCGAATTCCTCCTTGGAGCCCACCTTCAGATCGGAGAACTGACGTGTGCCTGTTCCTGCTGGAATCAAGTGGCCCACAATCACGTTTTCCTTCAATCCGAGCAAGTGGTCTTGCTTGCCGCTCACTGCAGCCTCGTTCAACACCTTGGTCGTCTCCTGGAAGGACGCGGCCGAGATGAAGGACTTGGTCTGCAAAGAGGCGCGCGTGATGCCTTGGAGCAACGGACGAGACGTGGCTGGAATGGCGTCGCGGCTCTCCACTTTGGGGAGGTCACGGCGAACCAAAGAGCTGTTCTCATCGCGCATGCGTCGCGCAGACACCATTTGTCCCACTTTGAGCGTTTCAGAACCTCCTGCATCCGTCACCACCACCATGCCAAACATGCGGTCGTTTTCGTTCAGGAAGTCGGCCTTCTCGATGATCTGCTTCTCGAGGAACTGGGTGTCGCCACCGTCCTCAATGACCACTTTCTTCATCATCTGACGTACGATGACTTCGAAGTGCTTGTCGTTGATCTTCACGCCCTGCAAACGGTACACGTCCTGAATTTCATTCACGATGTATTCCTGCACGGCGGTTGGGCCCATGATGTTCAAAATGTCGTTGGGCGTCACTGCACCGTCTGACAATGGCATGCCGGCCTTCACAAAGTCGTTGTCCTGCACGAGGATGTGCTTCGAGAGCGGCACCATGTACTTGAACTTGTCTCCGGTGCGAGCCTCCACGATGATCTCGCGGTTTCCGCGCTTGATCTTGCCGTAGCTCACGATGCCGTCCACTTCGGACACCACCGCGGGGTTCGAAGGATTCCGTGCTTCGAAGAGCTCGGTCACACGTGGCAGACCCCCCGTGATGTCACCAGACTTACCGGCCACACGTGGAATCTTGCACAAGATGAGGCCCTTGCCCACCTTGTCGCCTTCTTTCACTGCGAGGTGAGCGCCCACAGGCAAAGAGTACGTGCGAAGCACTTCCTTCTTCTTGCCCATGATCAACACCGCAGGGTTCTTCTTTTTGTCTCGCGTTTCAGTGATGACGATTTCACGGAAGCCCGTTTGTTCGTCAAGCTCCTCACGGTAAGTCACGCCTTCTTCAATGCTCTCAAAGGCCACAGTGCCCTCTTCTTCAGAGATGATGACGTTGTTGTAAGGATCCCATTCACACACCGCAGTGTCCTTCTTGATCTTCTTGCCTTCCTTGACAAAGAGCACAGATCCATAAGGGAGAACCGTCGTGGACAACGCCACATTGGTTTCTGGGTCCATCACCTTGAATTCAGAAGAACGGGACACCACGACCACTTCCTTTTCGCCTTCGGCGTTGGTGCGGTCCACCGTGCGCAAGTCGTCGATTTCCACGACACCCTCGTGCTTGGTGCGGATTTGGTTCTCGTCCGAAATCTTCGAAGCGGTACCCCCCACGTGGAACGTACGGAGCGTCAACTGCGTTCCTGGTTCCCCAATGGATTGTGCAGCAATCACACCCACAGCCTCCCCTGTTTGGACAGGGCGGTTGGTGGCGAGGTTCTTGCCGTAACACTTGGCGCACACGCCTTGACGTGACTCGCACGTCAACACGGAGCGAACCTCTACTTCTTGGACACCTGCTTCTTCAATGGCCTTGGCCGTGGCGGGAGAAATCAATTCTCCTTCTGTCGCCAACACCTCTTCAGTCGCGGGGTGCAAGACATCTTCCGCGGCCGTGCGGCCTTCGATGCGGTCGCCGATGCCTTCCACGATTTCGTCGTTTTGGCGCAAAGGCGTCACCGTCAAACTGCGCAGCGTCTGACAGTCGTCTTCGGTGATGATCACGTCCTGAGCCACGTCCACGAGACGACGCGTGAGGTAACCCGCGTCGGCCGTCTTCAAGGCCGTGTCGGCCAGACCCTTCCGCGCACCGTGCGTGGAGATGAAGTACTCCAAGATGCTCAAGCCCTCCTTAAAGTTGGAGAGGATGGGGT
>WTJL01000097.1 GCA_011524845.1 Flavobacteriales bacterium
CGTCCGTGCAAAGACATCGACATCGTCACGGAAGGCAGCGGCATTGAATTGGCCCGAGCCACCGCACAACGCATGGGCATCAAGCAAGTCCACGTCTTCAAGAACTTTGGCACGGCCATGTTCAAAGCGCGGGACTACGAGATCGAATTCGTTGGAGCGAGGAAAGAAAGCTACACCCGTGGAAGCCGAAAACCTGTTGTGGAAGATGGCACGCTTGAAGACGACCAGAACCGCAGAGACTTCACCATCAACGCGATGGCCATTGGCTTGAACGCAGACTCCTTCGGCAAGCTGGTGGATCCTTTTGGCGGCATCGACGACCTCGACCGAAAGTGGATTCGCACGCCGCTGGATCCCGACATCACGTACAGCGACGACCCTCTTCGGATGTTGCGCGCGGTGCGCTTCGCCTCTCAGCTCGGGTTCCGAATCGAAGAAGGAAGCCTCGACGCCATTCGCAGAAATGCGAGGCGGTTGGACATCATATCTGCCGAGCGCATCCACACCGAGCTGAACAAAATCATCTTGTCGTCTCGACCCTCTCGGGGGTTCAAATTGCTCTTTAAGACCAAGCTGCTTCACCAGTTCTTTCCAGAGATGGTGGCGCTTCACGGGGTCGAATGGAGAAAGGGCATTGGCCACAAAGACAATTTCTACCACACGCTGGAAGTCCTGGACAACGTGGCCGAACACAGCGACTCTTTGTGGTTGCGTTGGGCGGCCATTTTGCACGACATCGCCAAGCCCCCCACCAAACGCTTCGACGCGCGAGCTGGCTGGACGTTCCATGGCCATGAAGACCGAGGCGCACGCATGGTGCCGAAGATTTTCTCTCGGCTGAAGCTTCCCATGGACGCCAAGATGAAGTACGTCCAGAAGCTTGTCTTGCTCCACTTGCGGCCCATTGCCCTGACCAAGGACGTGGTGACGGACAGTGCCATCCGTCGACTGCTGTTTGAGGCGGGCGACGACATCGACGACTTGATGGTGTTGTGCCGTGCCGACATCACCTCCAAGAACGAGGCGAAGGTCGAACGCTATCTGAAGAATTACGACGTGGTGGTGGAGAAGCTGAAAGAGGTCGAGGAGAAAGACTCCATTCGGAACTTTCAGCCCCCCGTCTCGGGAGAAGAAATCATGGAAGCCTTTGGCATTCCGCCTTCCCGCCCTGTGGGCGACATCAAAAACGCCATCAAGGAGGCCATTCTGGAAGGAGACATCCGAAACGACGCCGTCGAGGCCAAGCAATTGATGGTGCGCTTGGGTCAAGAAATGGGCCTCACCCTTTCCCCTTCCAGCCGTCCTTGAGGGTCACCGCGCGATTGAAAATCAAGTGTTCGTCACCGGCCAACTTGGAATCCAACGTGAAGTAGCCCAAACGGGTGAACTGCCATGGCTTGGTGGCTTCTGCCTTGGCAAGCGCTGGCTCGACCTTGCATCCCTTCAGCACCTCCAATGACGCGGGGTTGAGAAACTCCATGAAGTCGCGGTCCTTGTGACCGTCAGGACTCTCGTCCGTGAAGAGCCGGTCGTACAGCCGCACCTCCGCGTCGGTGGCGTGCGCACATTCCACCCAATGCAGCGTGCCCTTGGCCTTGATGCCACTGGTGTCCGACCCGCTTTTGCTGTTGGGGTGGTATTCCACGTGAACCTCGGTCACTTCTCCCTTTTCGTTGACCACGTGGTCCACGTAGGTGACGATGTACGCCGATTTCAATCGGACCGAACGGCCTGGGGCAAGCCTGAACCACTTCTTGTTGACGCCCTCGACCTTGAAGTCGTCGGCCTCGATGTACAACTCCCTGCTGAAGGGCATGTCACGGGTGCCCGCAGATGGGTCTTCCGGATTGTTTTCTGTGGGCAGCCACTCGGTTTGTCCCTCCGGATAATTGGTCACCACAAGCTTGATCGGACGAAGAACCGCCATGGCCCGTGTTGCGGTGGCGTTCAAATGAGAACGCAATGCAAACTCCAGCAAGCCTACGTCAATGACGTTGTTGCGCTTGGCCACCCCCACGCGGTCGCAGAACTCCCGGATGCTTTCCGGCGAATAACCTCGGCGACGCAAGCCGCTCAACGTGGGCATGCGAGGATCGTCCCACCCATCGACCACGCCCTCTTCGACCAGACGCAACAGCTTGCGCTTGGACATGATGGTGTAGTTGAGGTTCAGGCGGGCGAATTCCCTTTGCTTGGATGGGAAAATGCCCAAATGCTCGATGTACCAATCGTACAACGGACGGTGGTTCTCGAATTCCAATGAACACAGGCTGTGGGTGATGCCCTCAATGCTGTCCGATTGGCCATGGGCGAAATCGTACATGGGGTAAATGCACCAGTCGTCTCCTGTGCGGTGGTGGTGGGCAAACTTGATGCGGTACATGAACGGGTCGCGCATGTGCATGTTGGCATGCGCCATGTCAATCTTCGCCCGAAGCACCATGGAACCCTCGGCGTGTTTGCCGTCCTTCATTTCCTGAAACAACCGCAGGTTGTCCTCCACAGACCGGTCTCGAAACGGGCTTGCCGTTCCTGGGGTGGTGGGGGTTCCCTTTTGGGCTGCGATGTCCTCTGCGGTTTGCTCGTCGACGTAGGCCTTGCCAGCCTCAATCAACTGAACCGCATAGCCGTACAAGGTGTCGAAGTAATCGCTGGTGTAGTGCTCTCCCCCATTCCACTCAAATCCCAGCCAGGCAATGTCCGCACGGATGGCGTCCACGTATTCCGTGTCCTCCTTCACAGGGTTGGTGTCGTCAAACCGCAAATTCACGGTGCCCCCATACTCCTCTGCCAACCCAAAATTCACGCAAATGGCCTTGGCATGACCAATGTGCAAATAACCATTGGGCTCCGGCGGGAACCGCGTGTGCACCCTTCCGTCGTGAAGGCCTGCCTCACGGTCCGCATCAATGATTTGCTGGATGAAGTGACGGCGAGGCTTGTCTCCCTCATTCCCCTCGGCAGACGTGTGGGCGTGCGCTGATTCCATGGGCCAAAATTACGTCGGACATTCGCGTCATGGACATGGAGAATGAAGTTCGTTGGCGCCTCAGAGATGAAGACCACATTGTCGGCTACGAACGGCATGTCGGACGGCGGATCGTCAGCAGCACCGATGGCCTGTGGTGGAGAGGGGACCGTTTGAACTACACGTCCAAAGACCGCTGCTTGATGCACAAGGACATCAACAACCAATGGTTGTTTGAAGGAGATGTGGTGACCTGGCACGCACAGTCAGGTCAATGGAGGTTGCTCTTCGAGGAGAACCAATGGGTCCTCTGTCAAGACAACTTCTCCATTCCTGCTCCCATGCAGGACAGGCTTCTCAAACGCGTGGGGTTCGCCTTCCTCAGATGAGGTTGATGTGGCGCATCAACTCCTCTTTGTAGGTTCGGCTGATGGGGATCTCCATGTCACCCACCTTCACGGTGTATTGGAAGGTGTCGATGTGTTGGATTCTGTTCAGGTTGACCACAAAATTCCTGCTCACACGGACGAAGTGGTTCGTCGGAAGCTTCTGCAACAAGTCTTTCAATGAAGCCTTCACATTGTACTTCCGGTCTTTGACTTGAAGCGCACTGTATTTGCCTTCCACTTCGATGTACAAAATGTCGTCGAG
>WTJL01000025.1 GCA_011524845.1 Flavobacteriales bacterium
GTCTCGTCGTCCGAGAAGAGGTTGCCCATTTTGTTGGACCGGCGCCAATCGTCTTCCAACACTCGGTCCCCCCAGTAGGAAAGGAATTGTTGTTGGCCCGAGTTGCGCAATTGTCCGTTGTAAGGCCAAAACATCCCCTCACCAGAATTGTCCGCGGCCGCAGCGGCGGCGGCAGCCTCAGCCGCGGCTTCTCGTTCGTCGCGAAGTCGCTGCAGCTCCAACTCCATGTTTCGCAGCACTCGGTCCACGGCCCGAAGACGCAGGTCCTCGTCCATGTCGCACAGATCCAGCAAGCTGTCGACCTCTGAAATGATGTTCAGGTTGTCCACCAAGCTGCCCAAATCGGACGCCAAGGAAGTGATCTCCTCTTTTCGTTCGTTGTCTTCCTCCACATAGACGAGGGCGCTGTCGTAGTAAGCTTGCGCCGTAGGGTAGACCAAGTCCTCCATGTAGAGGTCGGCGAGCTTCAGGTAGCTCTTGCCCAGCTGGTGGTCGTTGTCCACGTGCGCCGCCACAGAGGCCTTGAACAGGTCAAACGACTCGTCTCTTCGACGGTCCTCCAGCGCCACCTCCCCAAGCGCGAAGTACACCTGGTCAAGGAACTCTTCGTTCTTCTTGTCGTCCAGCATGTCTTCCAACAACTCCACAATGGCCTCGCTGTTGCCGTTCCGGCGCTCGTAGGTCATGGCTTGTTGAATGTTGCCCTGAAAGACCCATTCATAGTCGGCCCAACGCATGTCGGCCACCGATTGAAACTTCTCAATGGCCCCCTCCTTGTCTCCTGCCTCTCTCAGGCATTGGGCCAGCACAAACGTCGCACGCGTGCGGGCTTTGTCTTTCTTCTTCAGCAAGGGAAGGGCATCCTCCAAATGCCGTGCCGCCGCCTCGTACTCTTCGTTCAAAATGCGGTACTGGGCCAGCACCATCAAGGTGTGTGCCTTGGCGTCGTCCGAAGCATCCCGAACGCTCTCCGCCTTGGTCAACGCGTTCTTCGCCTTCACCTCATCCCCGGTTCGCATGTGGGTGCGGCCCAACCATGAGAACGCCCACGCTTCTGCGTCGTCTCCATCCACTGTGCGCACCAAGTAGGTGAAGATCTCCTCTGCTTTGGCGTAATCCCCTTTCAAATAGTACGACTTGCCGATGACTGTGTAGTTGTCGTCGATCCACTTGTTCATGACCGGTCGGCTGATCGACTTGGTCATGC
This sequence comes from Flavobacteriales bacterium, assembly GCA_011524845.1. Classification (GTDB taxonomy): domain Bacteria; phylum Bacteroidota; class Bacteroidia; order Flavobacteriales_D; family Sanyastnellaceae; genus UBA11663. The sequence continues at coordinate 1,208 of WTJL01000025.1, forward strand.
GCTTGGGTGGGGCCATGGTGTGTCGGTCCACCACACGGGTGCACTTCTCAATGGCCCGCTCCATCAAGGGGAAAATTTGCTGAGCAGTGGATTCGTCCGCTTCAAGAAACAACGGCAACACTTCATCCCACCGCTCCTCATGAAGCTCCTCCAGCTTGGCGTCCGCCTCCGCATGCGCCTCATTGGCGTAGTAGAACCCGTTGTACTTCGCCGTCGTGTTGTGGTACAACCGATACGCCCTTCCGTCCCTTTTGGTGGTGCAAGATGCCCACGACAGCGCCACGAAGGAAAGGGTCAAGATCAGGGTGCGGTTCAACATCGGGTGCTTCAACGTAGAAGCGTCAAATTTATTGGATGCAGGGCTTGGTTGCGTGAGAAACTTTCAGCGTGTCGCGATATTCGCACCATGTCCATGTGGAAACACCGCTTGCGCGTCACTGTGTTTGACGAGAGTTCCTACTCGGAGATCCGGGTTTTCCGTGGGTCTCCTCGTGGTTGGGCCTGGGGGATTGCGGGGGCGGCATCGCTGGTGGTGGTCGCGACTTACCTGCTCGTAGCCCAAACCCCGTTGCGCGAACACCTCGTCCCCGGCTACGTCGCGGAAGCCACACGTGCCGACATGCGCGAAACACGGGCCATGGCCGACTCCTTGGCCGCCATTCTCACGCGCCAAGAAATGAGTTTGTGGGCACTGCGTCATTCCTTGGCGGGAGACAGTGCGGCGATGGCGTTTTTGCAAGGCGCCTCTGAACCCGTGCCGCAAACGGAAGGGTCTCAGGAATCGAACGAAGCGTTGTCCGCCGGAGCGGGCGAAGGAGAGCGCGCCTTGAGGGATCGCATTGAACAAGAAGACCGCTTCTCCTTGCAACGCCGGTCGACCGACGCGAACAACAACGCGATTGGTTTTGACTTCCTCCCCGTGGCCGGGGGAGTGTCCGATCACATGGACGTGGGCATCGGCCACTTGGGAGTGGATTTGGTGGCCCCGGAAGGGTCCGCCATACAAGCTGTGGACGATGGGTCCGTGTTGTTCAGTTCCTACGCCGTGGAAACGGGATACACCCTGATCGTTCAACACCGAGGCGAACGGGTGTCAGTCTACAAACACTGCGCGTCCCTTCTCAAACAGCAAGGCGACTTGGTGTCAGGAGGTGAGGCCGTAGCGCTCATGGGCAACACTGGAGAACTCACCACTGGGCCGCACCTGCATTTCGAGTGGTGGGTGAAGGGCCGGCCCCTCGACCCCACACCGTGGTTGGGTTCAACCGAAAGCGCCGTGGGTCTCTGATCCTGCCACCCGCTGTTGGCTCAGCCTTCGGGCCACGCAATGTCTCCGCACGCAGACAGCTGGGTGTAGTCTTGCCAGCGGTCCTTCATGTCTTGGGCTGTCAGCGACGCAAGTCCAGAGGTGCCAAACGCTTCGCAAGTGAAGCTCGCCATCACGCTCCCCACAACAACAGCTTGCTTCATGTCGTCCCATGTCAATGCGCCCGAAGCGCTGTGTCGGGCACTCAGGTACCCCACAAAGCCTCCGGCAAACGTGTCTCCCGCACCCGTGGGGTCCACCACCTTGTCCAAGGGGTAGGCAGGTGCAAAAAACACCTCACCGCCTTGGAACATCAAGGCGCCGTGTTCGCCTTTCTTGATCACCACCGTCTTGGGGCCCATGGCGTGAATGGCCCGCGCCGCTTGTGGAAGGAAGTGTTCTCCCGTCAACTGCCTTGCCTCCTCGTCGTTGACCGTCAAGACATCGACGCGAGAGATGACCTTTTTCAGGTTGTCCAGCGCCACATCCATCCAGAAATTCATGGTGTCCAACACCACCAACTTGGGAGATTGAATCTGGTCGAGCACCGCCAATTGAACCGAGGGGTCCAAGTTGCCCAGCATCACAAACTCAGCCTTCGCCCCTTGGGCACAGACCTGGGGTTCCCACCCGATCAGCACGTTGAGGTCTGTGGCCAAAGTGTCTCGGCCCACCATGTCGTCGTGGTAGCTTCCCGCCCAGTGAAAGCTCTCCCCACCCTCGACGCGCGTCAAACCGTCCAGCCCTGCACCTCGAGACTCCAGTTCGTCGAGAAAGGGCTTGGGAAAGTCCTCGCCAATCACACTCACGACGTGCTGCGACTTGCTGAAATGAGACACCGCAAGCGCGATGTAGCTGGCTGCGCCACCCACCACTTTTCCTGAGTTGCCAAAAGGGGTTTCAATGGTGTCAAAGGCCACTGTGCCGAGGGTCAATACCGCCATGATGCTGCGAGATTCTGCTGATTTTCATCAAAGGTATTGCTTCGATGCGCACCCTGGCGTATTTTTGCCGTCCGCAAATTCCTCCATAGCTCAGCTGGTTAGAGCATCTGACTGTTAATCAGAGGGTCCTTGGTTCAAGTCCAAGTGGAGGAGCCC
>WTJL01000210.1 GCA_011524845.1 Flavobacteriales bacterium
GTGGCCGCCGTGTTTGTGGCGGTCAACATCTTGGTCGATGTGATGTACGGCTGGCTGGATCCCCGGGTCAGGCTGGATTGACCTCAGGGTCAGGGGCGCCTTGTGCCACACCTTCTTGAATCCAACCCGCCAGCTTTTCTGCCATGGCGTGGAAGTAGCGTTTGGTCTTGTAGCTCGACACCCATTCAATGCCTCGGACGGCGTTGGTCAGGAACAATTCGTCGGCCTGCAACAGCGTCTGCGGCGTGAGGGCGGCTTCGTAGACTTTGATGCCGTGGTCCAAGGCGGTTCGGATGAGGACCGAACGCATGATGCCCCCCACGCACCCATCGTCCAAACTCGGGGTGTACAGCACGCCATTGGACACCACAAAAAGGTTCGAGCGAGAAGACTCGATGATGCGTTGCTCGTGGTTGAGCACCAAGGCATCGCCCCAACCGCGCTGGGCCGCATGCCGGGCCGCTTGGATGTACACCGTGCAGGCGAGGTTTTTGAACTTGCTCAGCGGAGAAGGATGCTTGATGAAGTCTTGGAAGATGTCCACGTCCAACCCTTTGGCAGGGAGGGCGAATCCCTCTTCCGTCATGGATTCTGCAGTGGCCACCCACGACACGGCGTCGGTGGACGGGGTGTACGCTCCTTGCCCGGCGCGAAAGGCCGTCAGCCGCACGCGAACATCTCCGCGGACACTCCATTCTTCACGCCAGGCGTCGATCGTTTGGGCCAAGGCGTCCCGATGCAAAGAATCGGGGATGTCCATCCCATGCGCCTCGAGAGCGGCGTGCAGGCGTTGCACGTGCAACTCTAAGAAAGGCACGTGGCCGGAGGTGAAGCGCATGGATTCAAAGACGCCGTCGGACAGCAGAAACGCTCGGTTGTCAAACGCCAAGGGCCGCTCCGCTTGTCGCGTCACGCGTCCGTCTACAAGAAGGGTGTCCATGGTCGCCACGGTTGGAAGATACGGCGTGCCCGTCAGCCCTTGGACGTCACGTCAAGGATGTGGTCCACCGCAGCCATCAACGGGGCATTGGGTTCAATGAGAACGCCTTTCACGCCTACAGGAGACGCCGCGTCGAGGTCCCGCTGCTTGTCGCCGACCATCCACGACCGGGTGGGGTCGAGCTGATGCTTCGCGCACGCGCGCTCCACCATCAAGCTTCCGGGCTTGCGGCTCAGCGACCGGCCCGTCGAAGGGTGGTGGGGGCTGTAGAAGATGTCCAAGATGGGGGTGCCATTCTTGAGGCATTCTGTGCGAAGGAAGGCATGGATTTCTGCCACGTCTTCATGGGTGTAGAGTCCCTTGGCCAACCCGCCTTGATTGGTGATCAGCACCACTTCGAAGCCCGCAGATTGGGCCTTTTTCAAGGCGTCCATGACGGTGGGCAGAATGGTGAATTCGGACAGGTTCTTCGTGTAGTCTCCAGGGTCGTGGTTGATGACACCATCGCGGTCGAGGAAGAGGCAGGGACGCAGGCTCATGCTGCAAACCTAATCACCTTAATTTCGGGGACATGAACGCAGAGCAATTTTCTCCGTGGACGTTGGACGAGTGGCGGGCGGGAGCCCGTGGCCAAGAGGATGCCCATGGGGCGTTGAGATGGGATGGTTTGCGAATCCCCCAAGTGGTGACGCATCCTTTGCCTGCCTTGCAGGTGCCTGTGGGGTCTCGCCCTCAGGGTGGATGGGAACTCCAGCAGAGTTTTGTCGACAGAGATGCCATGATGCAGGGGCTCATGCATGGGGTGGAGGGGATTCGAACCACAGCGGAAGGAATGGACAAAGCGTCCCTTCAGGCGTGGTTGACCGACGTGCATCCGGAGATGGTGGCGCTTCATGTGGACGGATTTGATACGGTGGGCGCCTTGCGTGCTGTGGTGGCTTGGGCCGATGGGAAGTTAGTGCGCGGTTCCAGCACGTGGGACGTGGGACGGACCAACGACTTCGACGCTCGGGCCCTTGCGTTGCACGCTGAAGCTTGGCACGTGGCCATGCCCGCCTTTCATGTGTGGGGCGTGGATGCCGCCAAGTGGCAGGACCGCGGCATGCTGCACATCGACGCCCTGGGCGCCATGCTCAGTGCTGCGAAATCGGGACTGCAAGCCCTGCAGGAAGCGGGGTGGTCCCTTGAGGACGCCGCCAAGCACGCCACGCTACGGCTGGCGTTTGGCACCGATGTGTTGACCCATGTGGCCATGGCCCGTGCGGCCCGTGCCCTTTGGTCTCGTTTGCTCCATGAGATGGGGATGGCGTCCGGTGCGGTGGTCCGTCTGGAAGCCCAAACCTCCACGCTTGGCCTCCACGCCAAGGGCGGGAGGGATGCGCTGCTCAGTCATGCCGTCGCGGCCTACGCCGCTGTGCTGGGCGGCGTGGATGGCCTCGAGGTTCGTCGGCACGACGTGCGCGACGTCTTGAACGGCTCAGACTCCGCGGAAGAAGCAGATCGTGCCAAGCGCTGGGCCCGCAACATCCAACACATCCTTCGTGAAGAAGCTGGCCTCGGCGAGCACGCCGACGTCATGAAAGGAAGCCGCGCAATCGAGGCCTTGACCCGCCAAATGGCGGAACAGGCATGGTCACGATTCGAGGAAATGGAAGCGGCGGGCGGTTGGCGTGCCGGAGAGGACCTGATGAAGGCGTGGACGCTCGAAGGGCAGCGTGCCCACCTCGCCCGGCCATGGTACGTCTCGACCGACATGGCACGCGGAGAAACACCTTGGGCCCAGGACCCCCTGCGCAGGTTCTTTCCCTTGGACCACCCTTCACTTGACGCCGCCCGTGACGCGGTGTCTGGAACGTCTTGGCCCGAAGAGCTTTGCACCACAGACGACAAAACGCCTCATTCCCACGAGGCCTTCGGGCCAGGGGTGTCACCGTATTTGGGAGGGCCATACTCGACGATGTACGCGGTCAGGCCTTGGACGGTCCGGCAATACGCGGGTTTCTCCACGGCCGAAGAAAGCAACGTGTTTTACCGTCGGAACCTCGCCGCAGGCCAAAAGGGCTTGAGCGTGGCGTTTGACCTCGCGACCCACCGAGGCTACGACAGCGACCACGAGCGCGTGAAGGGCGACGTGGGCAAGGCCGGCGTGGCCATCGACAGCGTTCAAGACATGAAGCGCCTGTTTGAAGGCATCCCGCTCGACCAAATGAGCGTCAGCATGACGATGAACGGGGCGGTGCTGCCGGTTTTGGCCTTCTACATTGTGGCGGCAGAGGAGCAAGGTGTGGCGCAAGACCAACTGACGGGCACCATCCAGAACGACATCCTCAAGGAGTTCATGGTGCGCAACACGTTCATCTACCCGCCGGCGCCATCGATGCGGATCATCAGCGACATTTTCGCGTACACCGCCGAGCACATGCCGCGCTTCAACTCCATCAGCATCAGCGGCTACCACATGCAGGAGGCAGGCGCCACCCAGGAAATCGAACTCGCCTACACGCTGGCCGACGGCTTCGAGTACGTGAAGACAGGCGTGGAAGCGGGCCTTGACGTGGACGCTTTTGCGCCGCGGCTGAGCTTCTTTTGGGCGAACGGCATTGCCCACCTGAAGGAGATTGCGAAGATGCGTGCGGGTCGCGTGCTGTGGGCCGACCGCA
>WTJL01000084.1 GCA_011524845.1 Flavobacteriales bacterium
AGCTGCACAGGTGCGCCATGCGCCCACACTTCATCTCCTCCCCAATCGCCGGTCTTTGCGTCTCCCTGGCTTGCCCCTTCGTCTTGGTCCCTTTCTTCGCGGGAACCCTCCGAATTGGACGTCGGTTGAGTTTCCCGTGCATCGCTGATCTCGTCGCGCGTCTCCGCCACATCGGCGACGACCTCAACTGGCGCATCAGACAATGGCACACCCCACGATTGTCCGTTGTATTGGACTTCGTACGCGTCGGTCACCCCTTGTTTCACCAACCACGACGAGATGTTGTTCCATTGCGCTTCGGTCATCGCTTCGGGAAGCACAAGAACCCATCGAACCAATCCCTGACGTCCGGCCTCCGACTTGAGCGTGGTCCCTTGAGGCAACCTTGACACTTGCGGCTCATTCCTGAACCACCCCATGTGAAGCCCAAGCGCGCCGCTTTCCAAGGTGGACATCTCGTTCTGTTCCTTTTCAGAGTCCTCCACCGCGTCGCCCTGGCTTGCGTGTTGCACGGTTTCTTGTTCGACAGAGGGATCCTCCTCATCCGTGGAGGTCATCGATTCTGTTCCGCTTGTTGCATCCGAGAGGTCCTCGTCTGGGTTGTCGAGGTCGTCCGTAAGTGTCGGATCCACTTCTTCGATTTCTTGCGTTTGTCGTGCCCACACCACCCGCATGTCCTGCAAGACCAGCGACAACGACCCTGGCGCTTCTGGAATCATGGCCACCACTTGATCTGGAGAAAGGGCCTGCCACTCGGGGCGATGCGTCCACAAGGACAACACCCAAGTTGCCGTCAGCAGCGATGAAGCGTCCTGTCCGGGAGAAAGCGAAGCAGACAGTCGCTCCACCTCCTGAAGAAGGTCGGTCTTCATGGTCAGCAGGGCATTCGAAGGATCCCTTGGCAAACTGTTTCCGCTGGCGGCTTCCTGCAAACGCTTGACCGATTCCGAACCAGCCCCATTGGAGTTGTGCGCCAACGCCTCGGCAACGACGTCTTTCAACAGCCACGAGGTCGAGGGCGTTGTCTCTCTCTCTTGCAACCAGCCAACCAAAGCAGTCCGCCAATTCAGCACAGACGTCCCGGTTTGACCCACATCCATGGAAGGTGCATCCAGGCGTTCGGCCGTGCGGAGGTCGTCCAAAAAGGTGGTCCACACTGCCTGCCAATCCTCGTTGAGTTCCTCTTCGAGCGTGGCGATGACGGACACCGAAGGCGCATCTTCTTGCTCCAATTCAAGTGTTTGGGCCAACTCCACGGCAATGCCCTTCCACTGTTGAATGGCGTCCATCACATCTTCCTCCGTCCAGGCGTCCACAGGCTCCATCGCCTCCAAAAGGCCGAGGCGTTGGCGTGCCAAATCAAGCTCCACCTTGAGTGTTGACGAGGCGCTGTTGACCGATCCGCCCACTTCCAGTTCTTGTCCAGAACGCACAATGGCGTCGATGTCTTGGCGAACCGCGTCAACGTCCCAAGCTTGAGGCTCAAGCCAACGCTCTCCCCATGATTCTTCGGCATGGGGCTGATGGGAAAGCGCCCACACCAGTCGATTGGACGGACCAACGCGCGACATCAGCGCCTTGGACTGGGCCGCCAACGCGGCAACTTGACCGTTTTTCCAAGGCTCCTCCACCCAATCGCCGTCGCCGACGAGGGCACATTTGTCTCTGACTTCAGGCAGGGCTCCTTGGTCGTAAAGTGCACCCGACCGGGCCCAGGTGCGCCGGGCTTTGCGCACGACTTCCTCCACATTCAGCGTGCCGACAGGCCACAAGGCGCTTGCACGTTGAACGGCACCCGAAAGCGCGTCTTCGAAGGGCAGCTCTTCCAACAAGACACGGGCAGAAGCGTTGGCGAGCACCGCCGAGACAGCCCGTTCCAAGACGTCTTTGGACGCTTGATTCCGCGCCGCTTGAAACCCTTGAAAGCTGTCAAACTCCGAGGCTCGCGGGAGGTCCACCTCCACGTCGGACACGTAGGTCGACAACACATTGGAGGCGATGGCCCTTTCCTCTTTTTGGGTTTCTGTCCACCACGGATACGACTGAAATTGAACCACACGACGTGGTGCTTCGGCAACTGGCTCCGTGAGGACCACCTCTTCTTCAGGCAATTCCCAAGGCTCCACCTCCACATCTTGGACTTCGTCGAGAACCATGTCCCATCCCCAGTGCAAACCTTCCGTTGGCATGGCATCTCTGGTCAACGGGCGAGCCTCGAGGAAAGGTTCCCCTCCGACCATGGCCATCGCCATGCGCTGCGTCACAACGGACGCCTCTGACACTTCTGGCACGGCGTATGTGCCTTCGACCGTGGCGCCTTCGGAGGTTTGGAACGCGTACCGCACCACCGTTCCTGACGCCACCACCACATCCCATTGGCCTCTGGCCTCGGAGAGTCCCACCTCTGCCAGTGGCTTGTTCGTCTCTGCGTCGCGCAGCTCCAACGTTCCGGGAACCACGTCGCCCGACACTTCCCACTGGGTCGTCAATCGCACTGGGGCCGTTGGCGGTCCATCGGGAAGCACTTCCCACACTTGAACCCCGCCGTAGGCCGCCTCCCGTCCCGTGACCAACCAACCTGAGCCGTTTTCTGAGGGTGGGTAAAACGCCACATCGTCGTGCACAGAATTGTACAAGGGCCCCATGCTCGTGACTGGCCCCCAGCCAGCATCCGTTTGGCACGTCTGAAACAGATCCATACCTCCCACTGTCGCAGGGCGGTTGCTTGAAAAGGTCAAACACCGGGACGAAGGGTCCCACACGGGGTATTGGTCGTCCCATGCGGAGTTGATGGGCTCGGGCAACCGTTCAAGCTCCCCAAACTCCCCTTCCCCGTTCAGGGACGCCATCCACAGGTCCAGACCTGTGTCCCCTTTGGACCCGAGACTGTGGTAGAACAGGGATGGGGTTCCTCGCCAGAAGGCGATGGGACTCTGCACCTCCTTCTTGTCGTCTTTCTTGGTGCGCACCTCTTCGGGCGCCAACATCAAACGCACCCCTTCGCGATCCCATTGGATGTATCGGTGAAACGAGGCCAGGGGCACGTCCACCACATCCAACCGTTGCAAGGCTTGACGGGTCTCAAACGAGACTGGCATGGCGTGGGCCTGGGCCAACGCCAACTGGCAATCGTTCAACCAAACGGCTTTTTTAGGGGCGCTTGCCAAAGCTTCGTTCAATGCCGCCACGGCCTGGTCAGGTTGACCTTGCAACATCCACGCACGTCCCCACCAATACAGACCTTCACCGCTCAACGCGCCCTGATCCGCCAAAGAAGCGAGGCGCTGAATGCCTTCTTCTCTCAACCGTGCGTCGTGCAACAAGGTCGCGGCGTACCGCATTTGCAGAAAGGTGTCGGTGCCATCTAAACTCAAGAGTTCCGCGAGACGGCGATGGGCCAACTCCCAATCTTCATTGTCGAAGGCCGACATGGCCTGAGACCGCAACGCCTCAGGAGTCAAATCGGCCTGAGCCAAGCCGTGAACGGAACCAACCAAGACCAGCAATGCGGAGCCCAAAAGGGACCGAACTGCCACGTGGCGTGAAGGGGGCAAAAGAAAGTCAAGCATTGTGCAAAACGAAGGACGGGGTGCCGGCAG
>WTJL01000008.1 GCA_011524845.1 Flavobacteriales bacterium
GTACTTGGACGCCTTGTAGAACCGCCACCAACGGCGCTCCTTGGTGTCCTTCATCTTCCGGGCGAGAACCTCGGTCTCCATAGCTTCTACGCCGTGAAACGCGATGCGGTCAATCTTGACCTTGTCCCCTTTGTCGATGCGGATGCGAAGCTTGGTGCCATTGGCAAACAGCGTGTCCGGCTGCTGCTCCATGGCGATGTCGACGTCCAAAAAGCCCTTTTCCACGTAGTGGTCGCGGATGCGCTTGGTGGCCACGGCCTTGACGTTGTCGTCCAAAATGCGGCCTGTCAACAGGTCGATTTTGCCTTTCACAGTTTCCTGCTCGGAGCGGCTGACGCCGGTGATGCTGTAGCGGGTCAGGCGCGGCAATTCCGTCACGCGAATGACGAGGTAGGCGTCGCGACCACGCACCTCCGCCACCTCGATTTGGATGTCGGCGAACAAATCCTGCGCCCACAAGCCCGTGATGGCACGCTTGAGGGCGTCGCCTGGAATCTCAATCTCTTGGCCCACTTGGAGCGAGCTGAACAACTTGATGGCCTGCACATCTGTGTGCTCGGCGCCCAACACTGTGAGTCCCGCAATCTTGTAGGTGCTCGCCAACGACAGGTCGATCAAATCCCCCGAAGTCTCCTGCGCTTGCAACGCCGGCAACCCACACATCCACACGCAAGCCCACAAGGCTGCCATCTTCACCGCTTTCATCAACTGGACTTTGCGTTGGGGAGACCGCCAAACCGGCGTTCTCGGTGTTGAAAATCTCGGATGGCGTCGAAGAAGTTCTCCTTTCGAAAATCCGGCCAAAGGACGGACGTGAAATGAAACTCCGCGTACGCCAATTGCCACAGCATGAAGTTGCTGATTCGGTGCTCCCCCGATGTCCGAATCATGAGCTCGGGGTCCGGCAGGTCTGCCGTTTGCAGGTATTTGTCAATCGTCGACGGCAGAATGTCTTCCGGAGCCAATCCGTCGCCCATCATGGCGCGAATGGCCTCAACCATCTCCCATTTGGCGCTGTAGCTGAGCGCCAAGACCAAATCCAAGTGCACCTCCCCTTCCGGTCCCTCTTTCACCTCTTCAAGCTGCGCTTGGCACGCGTCGGGCAAGCTGCCCACGTCGCCAATGGCGCGAAGACGCACCCCTTTGCTTGCGAGCTCCATCGCCTCTTGGACCAAGGTTTTGACCAAGAGGTCCATGAGGGCGTCCACCTCCTCTTTGGGGCGGTTCCAGTTCTCGGTGCTGAAGGCATAGAGCGTCAAGTAGCGCACGCCACTTTCCAAGGCCGCTTCGACTGTGGCCCGAACGGACTCGACCCCGTGGGCGTGTCCAAAGACGCGCTCCTCGCCCCGTCGCTTGGCCCATCGACCGTTGCCATCCATGATCACGGCCACGTGCTCAGGCACGCGCTGCGGGTCGATGCCTGCCGCGCGCAACGCGCGGTCACGCGCCTCATGGGGATGGGTGCTGGGGGTGGTCATTGTTCCCAGCAAGTTGTGGCTTTTTTGCTGACGCGAAAACCCAAAGAGAACAAAAAGTACCCGTACCGGTCGTTGCGGCCAGGGTCCCCGCGCTGCAGGCCTTCGAGGCTTTGTCCAGCGGGCAAATCGTCCAAGCTGCGGTCGGCGAACTGAACGGCGATTTGGCCTCTGGCTTCACGGAGCAAAGAAGGGTTCATGTACACCGTGCTGACATCGTCGAGGTAGTCGGTCCACGTTTTGCGGGCGCCCCACTCGAACTGGAAACTCATGCCCGAGCCCAAATTGCCCTTCCATCCAAAGCCGTACGGCACGGCAAGCCCCCACGGCAGGTAATTCTCCACGTCCTCAAACCAGCCCTGTCCTTCCGTGCCCATGGGCTGCAACGGCTGCCAGTTCCCATAGATGTCCTGACCCTCTGGATCGTGGGTGTACACGCCAAGGCCGGCAAACAAAAACGGCACCAACGTGCGCTTGGGATTGCCCACGGCATGGTCCCGAAAGTTCAGCTCCGTCGCAAACGAGTACTCGTTGATTTGGTTGCGGAAGTGCAGGTTCCGGTTTTGCTGCCACCCGTTGGGGTGATCGGCGTCCCACGCTTCGATGCGTCCCTGCAAAAACTGACCGCGAAACGAGATCCGCGTGTTCAGGTTGTGACGGTAATACCCCCCTTGGGTGACGTGACTCACCGACCGGAACATGTTGCCTGGGTTCAAATCGCCCACGTACCACATGGTTCCGAGCTGGTAGCCGATCTCCTTGCTGGCCCCTCGACGGTTCCGTTGCGCCTCTGCCTGAAAGGAACTGCCCAACAGAACCACCACCCAAAGGGCGTGGACGAGGCGTCGGACGTGTGAATGGAAGGGAGTCATCGTGGTGTTCAACGCACGAAATTACGTGGGATTGCCCTGAATTCAGCGCTCGCGAGGGTCAAGTCCCCAATGCATTTTTTGCCGAACCGTGGAAAAAAAGTCTTGATGCTCCAGGTTCACCAATTTGATGCGAAAATCCGCCGGGCGAATGCGCACCTCTTGGCCGGGCTCCAAAGGGAACGATCGGCTGTCCATGCTCAACAAAAACAGCGCGTCACGGCCTCCAGCCACCATCGTGATTTCCCCGTCCATGGGGACCACCAATGGACGGTCGTTGAGGTTGTGCGGGGCCACGGGCGTCACCACCACCACGTCTGAACCGGGGTGCACAATGGGACCCCCAGCGCTGAGCGAGTAGGCCGTCGACCCCGTCGGGGTGCTGACCAACAAGCCATCTGCCCAGTAGGTGTTGACGAATGTGCCGTTGCGATGCACGTCCACCACCACCATGCTCGCCGTGTCGCGCTTGTGGATGACCACCTCGTTGAGGGCGTACGGGAAGTCGCCGAGGGTTTGGCCGTCCACTTCCACGTGAAGCAGCGCCCGCTCTTCCTCCCATGTTTTTCCTGCAATCCACGCGTCCATGGCCAAATCGAAGGCCTCCATGCTCACGTTGCTCAGGAAGCCCAAACGGCCGGTGTTCACTCCCAAGATGGGCACAGCGCCGTCCCGGACCAGCGTACCTGCTTCCAGCACCGTCCCGTCTCCGCCAAAGGCGAGCAGCACGTCCACGCCGTCGGGCACGGCGCCCTCGTAGGGGACGAGTCCAGCTGGAATTTGCATGTGGTCGCTCAGCTCGCCCATGTACGCACGGGAAATCCAGGCCTGTGGATCGATGGCCAGGACGCGGTCCAGGGCCAATCGCAGGGCCTCCGCGTCGTCGGGCGAGACCGCCTTTCCAAAAAGGGCAATGCGCATGGGGAGAGGGTTAGGGTTGGAGGTAACGCATGAAGGCATTGAAACGCGCACGCATTTCATCCTCCAGTTCAGGCGCGTTGTAGAAACTCTGCACCGTGAATTCATGGCGGCGAAGGGTCGCCATGAGGGATTCAATTTCCTCGGTGTTGACTTTGAACGTCACTTCGAGGAATTCGCTGTCTTCTTGGGGGGCGACGTTGAAGCTCGTGATTTGGGCTCCGTCGGCTTCCACAATGCGGACCAACTCAGCCGGGCTCAAGTCCTTGGGCAACACCTCGATCACGATGGTGCTTCCAGGGAAACCCCAGCCCGCGCGTTTGGCCATGAAGCGGAGCACGGCTGCTCGGTCCACGGCACCTCGGTACAGGCCCTCCTCCACCACGGGCAACAGGTCGACGTCGCTCCAGCCCATCCGGGCCACCACGTCGTACACGTGCAAGTCTGGCGCAATCGCGTCCGACGTCATTGGCGCTTCTGCAATCAACGCAGACGTGTCCAACTCCAGCAACGCCTCCTCGGACACCGTGCCTTTGTAGACGTCTTCTTCCACCACGGGAAGGTGCATGAGCTTGAACTCATCCATCACATCGAGGGCACGAGCGACCTGGTCGGTCAACGCAAGGACCGGAAGGTCCAACGACAGCATTCTCTGGGCACGCATGGTGTACTTTCGCTCTTTCATTCAAAGGTAGGTATGACACGGCTCAGCGTCAACGTGAACAAAATTGCCACCCTGCGCAACGCGCGCGGCGGCTCCGAACCCAATGTCATTGTGGCCGCCCAGCGCATCCAGTCGTTTGGGGCGGATGGCATCACGGTCCACCCAAGGCCGGACGCGCGCCACATCACATACGACGACGTGCGCCAATTGCGCGACGTGGTTCACACCGAATTCAACATCGAAGGCTACCCCAGCGACGACTTTGTGTCGTTGGTGTGTGAGGTCCGACCTGAGCAAGTGACCTTGGTTCCGGATCCCCCTGACGTGCTGACCAGCAACGCAGGTTGGACCGTGACCGCACACCGCGACATGCTCAAAGACGTGCTGGCGCGATTCACTGAAGCCGGCATTCGCACGTCGCTGTTCATCGAAACCGACCAAGTGCAAATCGAGGCCGCTGCCAAGGTTGGGGCAGACCGCATTGAACTTTACACCGAGTCGTTCGCCACGCAACATGCCAAACTCGGCGCCGAGGCTGCCGCACCCTTCGCCGAGGCCGCCCAATGGGCGCACGACGCGGGATTGGGCGTGAACGCAGGACACGATTTGAACCTCGCCAACTTGCGCGATTTTGCCGAGGCTGTGCCTCACTTGGACGAAGTGAGCATCGGACACGCCCTCATCTCTGACGCCTTGTACCTCGGCATGTCGAATGCAGTGGCGCAATACCGGGCCTGTTTGGCCCCACGAGGATGATCCCTCACGCCCGCCATCTTCCCTGCACGGAACAGGCCAACGCCCCTCATTTGTTGGTGCTGCATGGCCTCCTCGGCTCGTCCGACAACTGGCAAACCCTAGGAAAGCGCTACGCCCTCACCCACCATGTCTGGATGTTGGACGCTCGAAACCACGGCCGCTCAGGACACGATTCTGTGCACACGTACGAGGCCATGGCGCAGGATGTGGTGGAATTCATGGACGCCAACGGCATCGCCAAGGCCCGGTTGCTGGGGCACAGCATGGGCGGAAAAACGGTGCTGCAATTGTCCCAAACGCACCCGGAACGCATCGACCGCCTGGTGGTCGCTGACATTGCCGCGCGCGCATACGAGCCTCACCACGGTCCCATTTTCGACGCGTTGATGGCCACCGATCCCGCAACAGCCGCATCGAGAGACGCCGTTGAAGACACCTTGAAGGCGAGGTTGGACAACGACCCCGTGCTCGTGCCGTTCTTGATGAAAGGCTTGCACCGACAGAAAGAAGGTGGCTTTGCATGGCGGTTCAACGTGCCCGTGCTGAAAGACGCGTTGCAGCGTGTGGTGGGGCACATTGACCTTGGCATCAACACGTTGCCCGCGTTGTTCATTCGGGGCAGTGAAAGTCCGTACGTGAGCGACGACGACTTGGACGAGCTCGAAGCGCACTTCCTGCACATGGACCACCACACCATTTCTGGCGCGGGCCATTGGCTCCACGCCCAAGAGCCCGAGTCGTTTTACGACGTCACTGCCGACTTCTTGGGCTAGGGCCGTCCTCCTTGGGAAGGCCCTTGCCGCCCGTCATGAACCCTCCCCGTGCCTTGGTCCCTTTCCGGCGTGCGCGCTGCTCCTCTTCTGGCAACTGCACAAACGCGTGGCACTCCTCGCTGCAGGTTCCCTGAGACGCCTCTTGGCACGCGTCGCACTGAATCATCAAAATGTTGCAAGTGGGGTTGCCGCAGTTCACGTGGGTGTCGCAGGACGCTCCACAGGTGTGGCAATGGGCAATCACGTCATCTGAAATGCGCTCCGCCATGCGCTCGTCAAACACGAAGTTTTTGCCAATGAATTTGTTGCGCAGCCCCTCGGCCTTCGCTTGCCGGGTGTATTCGATGATGCCTCCTTCAAGCTGGTGGACGTTTTGGAAGCCCTTGTGCTTGAGGTAAGCGCTCGCCTTTTCGCAACGGATGCCCCCGGTGCAGTACATCACAATGTTGGCGTCTTTTTGGTCTTTCAACATGTCCTCGACGTAGTCGATCTCCTCGCGAAAGGTGTTCACGTCTGGACACACCGCGCCCTCAAAATGACCCACTTCACTCTCGTACGCGTTGCGCATGTCGATGAGGACCGTGTCTTCTTGGTCCGTGAGGTCATTGAACTCTGAAGCCTTCAAATGCTGGCCGCAATCCGTCACGTCGAACGTGTCGTCGTTCAACCCGTCGGCCACAATTTTGTCGCGGACCCGGACGATCAATTTGAAGAAGCTCTTTCCTTGCTCCACCGCCACGTTCAACCGCAAGTTGGGCAACCACCCCAGCCCCTCGATGTGCGCCTTGAACGCTTCAAATCGCTCTGAGGGCATGGAGATTTGGGCATTGATGCCCTCCTTGGCCACGTACGTTCGGCCCAACACCTCCAACGCCTCCCACGCTTCGTAGAGCTCTGCGCGCGTTCGTTGAGGATCGTCCAAGTGCACGTACCGGTAAAAACTCAAGGTGGTGCGCGGACGGGGATCGGCTTTCATGCGCTCCAAGAGCACCTTCCGATCTTCCATGTTGTGCAGGCGTTTCATTCCTCCACAAAGGTACGTCACGCACCCTGGTGGCGTTTTGGGGTTTGTTGGGTTTCGTTGTGACACTTCCCGTCTGACGCGGTGCATCTTGGACCCGACAGAACACCACCAGACCCATGCTCGAATTTTGCAAAACCGTGTTGAAGCGGGTGAGTTTTGACCGCCGCCTGTTCGCCCGTGAATTGGCCAAGAGCTTTTCTTGGCTCAGCGACGACGAGGCAGCAGCCCTGAAATCCTGGGCCCTCGCCACCTATTCCAACCGATACACTCAGCTTATTCTGACCACGTTCGCCACGGTGCAGTCCGTGAAGGGCTGACCCTGTCTCTCAGTCTTCCGAGAGAAACGACATGTTTCTCTGCAGGCCCAGCCACCCTGTGCGCTTGACTGCACTGTTTTTGAACACGTCGCGGAAGACGTCTTCTGTCAGGTCGTCCCAATCGGCCTTGGTCATGTCCAACAGCCTCGGATGAGGCGAAAACCTCGGTTCCGTGGTGGGCGACGCGTGTCGGTTCCAGGGGCACACCTCTTGGCAGATGTCGCACCCAAACATCCAATTCTCCATCTTCCCCTTCACCGGCTCTGGAATGGCCCCACGCAGCTCAATGGTGAAGTAACTGATGCACTTGCTTCCGTCCACCACATAGGGCTGAATGATGGCGTCGGTCGGACAGGCGTCGATGCAACGTGTGCAGGTTCCGCAATGGTCTGTCACGGGTGCGTCCGGTTCCAGGTCGAGGTCCAACATCATCTCGGCCAAAAAGAAGTAACTGCCGGCATGTTTGTTGAGCAACAAACTGTGCTTCCCAATCCATCCGAGGCCTGAGCGCTCTGCCCAGGCACGCTCGAGAATGGGGGCACTGTCCACGTAGACCCGTCCCTCCACGTTGCCCCACTCAGCACGCATCCATTTGAGCAATTCCTTCAACTTCCACTTCAAAACAAAGTGGTAGTCTTCGCCGTAGGCGTATTGCGCAATCTTGGGAGCCTCTGGGTCGGCTTGTCCTTGTGGGTTGTGGTAATTGAACAGCAGGCTCACCACCGACTTTGTCCCGGGCAAGAGCTTTCGCGGATCGAGCCGTTTGTCAAAGTTGTCCTCCATGTAGGTCATGTCCCCGTGCATCCCCTCTTTCAACCAGGTCTCCAACCGCGGGGCTTCCTCGTCCAACGCACGGGCAGCTGAGATTCCCACAGAGGTGAATCCCAGTTCTTTCGCTCGGCGTTTGATCCACGCCGCACGCTCGGATGCCACGTGCTTGGATTTGGACATGGGTCAGGCGTCGAAGAGGTCTCCGGAACCCGCAGAGGGGGTTCGTCCCAAGTGGGTGTAGGCCGCCGCGGTGGCCTGACGACCCCGTGGCGTGCGCACCAACAGGCCCTCTTGGATGAGGTACGGCTCGTACACTTCCTCCAAGGTGCCGGCGTTTTCGCCAATGGCCGTGGCCAAGGTTCCCGCGCCCACGGGTCCACCCTTGAACTTGTCGATGATGGCCGACAAAATGCGGTTGTCCATCTCGTCCAATCCCTTCTTGTCCACTTGCAAAGCGTCCAAGGCATACGCCGTCACGTCGGAGTCGATGCGGCCCGACCCCTTGACTTGGGCGAAGTCTCGGACCCGGCGAAGCAAGGCGTTGCTGATTCTTGGCGTGCCACGGCTGCGCGACGCGATTTCGTACGACGCCGCCCCTTCAATTTCGATGTCCAAAATCCCCGCCGACCGCTCCACGATGTCGGTCAAGGTCTTCGAATCGTAATACTGCAAACGCAAGTTGATGCCAAACCGCGCACGCAACGGGGCCGTCAACAAGCCTGAGCGCGTCGTGGCGCCCACCAAGGTGAAGGGGTGCAGATCGATTTGCACCGTCCGGGCATTGGGGCCCGTGTCGATCACCAGGTCGATTCGGTAATCCTCCATCGCGCTGTAGAGGTACTCTTCCACCACAGGGGACAACCGATGAATCTCGTCGATGAACAACACATCGTTGGGTTCCAAGCTCGTCAACAACCCCGCCAAATCGCCGGGCTTGTCGAGCACGGGACCCGAAGTCGTCCGAATGGCCACGCCCATCTCATTGGCCACGATGTTGGCCAAGGTGGTCTTTCCCAATCCTGGGGGGCCGTGCAACAACACATGGTCCAACGCTTCCCCACGTTGCTTCGCCGCCAACACGAACACTTGCAAATTGTCCATGGCCGCTCTCTGCCCCGTGAAGTCCTCAAACCGGGCAGGTCGAAGCACTCGGTCCAAATCGCCGTCTGACGCCTGTTCCGCCTCTCCCCGTACGTCGAAATCGTCGTCCTGTTGCATCACAGCCAAGGTAGCACGTAAGCGCATGAAAAAGCCCCCGCTTTGGCGGGGGCTTTTCACATGGGGTCTCCCATGTCTCGGGAGAGGCACCTTCCTCAGTGCGCCGTCTCGCCGGCCTTCACAGGCACGGTTTGAGGCACGAAGTCCTCTTCAAAGTCAGGGTTGCTGTAGTCGTACGCCCAGCGGTGAACCTCAGGCAAAGCGCCAGGCCAGTTGCCGTGAACGTGTTCCACAGGCGTCGTCCACTCCAAGGTGTTGGCCTTCCATGGGTTCTCCACAGCGACTTGTCCGCGGAACATGCTGTAGAAGAAGTTCCACAAGAAGGGGAGCTGACCCACCGCACCAATGATGGCGAAGGTGGAGATGATGGGCTGCAAGTCCATGACGAAGTCGAGGTACTCGAAGTTGCTGTAGTCGTAGTAACGACGAGGCGCACCCGCGAGACCCACGAAGTGCATCGGGAAGAACACCCCGTATCCAGCCACCAACGTGGTCCAGAAGTGGACGTATCCGAGTTTGGTGTTCATCATGCGGCCAAACATCTTGGGGTACCAGTGGTAGATGCCCGCCAGCATTCCGAAGATGGCGCTCATGCCCATCACAATGTGGAAGTGCGCGACCACGAAGTAGGTGTCGTGCACGTTCACGTCCAACGCGGAGTCTGCGAGAATGATGCCCGTCAAACCACCTGTCACAAACGTGCTCACCAAGCCGATGCTGAACAGCATGGCTGGCGTGAAACGCAGGTTGCCCTGCCACAGCGTGGTGATGTAGTTGAAGGCCTTCACAGCAGAAGGAATCGCGATCAACAACGTGGTGAACACAAACACAGAGCCCAAGAACGGATTCATGCCCGTCACAAACATGTGGTGGCCCCACACGATGAAGCTCAAGAACCCGATGCCAAGGATGGAGCCGATCATGGCCTTGTAGCCAAAGATGGGCTTGCGCGAGTTGGTCGCGATCACCTCAGAGCTGATGCCCAATGCAGGCAACAACACGATGTACACCTCGGGGTGGCCCAAGAACCAGAACAAGTGCTGGTACAAAATGGGGCTGCCACCGGTCACGTCGAGGGCTTCACCTCCGATGAAGATGTCGCTCAAGTAGAAGGCTGTTCCCATGGAACGGTCCATGAGGAGCAACACCACCGCGGACACCAACACAGGGAAGGACAACACGCCCAACACCGCGGTGATCAGGAACGCCCAAATGGTCAACGGCAAGCGCGTCATGCTCATGCCCTTGGTGCGAAGGTTGATCACCGTCACGATGTAGTTCAATCCACCCAAGAGCGAGCTCACCACAAACAACGTCATGGAAATCAACCACAGCGTCATGCCCATGCCCGATCCAGGCATGGCCTGAGGCAACGCACTCAATGGCGGGTACACGGTCCAGCCACCTGACGCTGCACCACCCTCCACGAAGAGAGAGAAGATCATGATCACGCTGGACACGGCGAAGAACCAGTAGCTCAGCATGTTCATGAAGCCTGAGGCCATGTCACGTGCTCCGATTTGGAGTGGAATCAACAAGTTGGAGAAGGTGCCCGACAACCCACCGGTCAACACGAAGAAGACCATGATGGTGCCGTGGATGGTCACAAGCGCGAGGTAAGCGTTGCGATCCAACACTCCGCCTGGGGCCCACTTGCCCAAGAACGTTTCCAAAATCGCGAAGCTCTCTCCTGGCCATCCCAACTGGAGACGGAAGAAGATCGACAGCATCACCGCAATGATGCCCATGAATACCGCAGTCACCAAGAACTGCTTGGAGATCATCTTGTGATCGTGGGAGAAGATGTACTTCGAGATGAAGCTCTCTTCGTGATGTGCGTGTCCAGCCATGATCAGAGGGTTGCAGATTCGTTGTTCTCGAGGTCGGCTGCTTCCGCGCGTGCGTCGGACTCTGTCGCCACCTCCTTGTCAGCCAAAAATTCTTCCTGCGATTCGAGCCAAGCATTGTACTCTTCTTCGCTTTCCACGACAACCTTCATCTGCATGTTGAAGTGTGCGGCACCGCACACCTTGTTGCAAAGAAGAACGTAGTTGAAGTCAGGATCGTCCAAGACCGTGCGCATGCTGTCGGTCGTGATGGTCGGCGTCATCTTGAAGCGCGTGGGTACACCTGGCACCGTGTTCATTTGAGCACGGAAGTGAGGCATGTAGGCACTGTGGATGACGTCGCGTGAGCGGAACACAAATTCCACTTCGCGGCCCACCGGGAGGTGGAACTCGCCCTTCATGATTTTGTCATCGGCACCGGCCTCCCATGCAGCCACACCGCCCTCGTAATCGAACGGCTTGACCTCCATGATGCGCTGACGGTGACGCTTCAAGCGGTGCACCTTGTCTTCCTTCGCTTCCACAGCGGCATTGGACAAGACCACCACATCGTCTCCTTCGAGCATGTGCTCGAGGTCGTGCAAACGCGCTTCCAACATGGCCTTGCGCTCGGCAGACAAACCGTGGTGCTCGTCTCCGTGCTCAGCATGGTCGCCATGGTCGTTGTGGCCATGACCGTGGTCGTGCGCCGCGTGAAGCTCCGCCTCGACCTCTTCAATCTGCGCCAACAACGTTCCACGCTCGTGCGCCAATTCGGATTCAAGCGAGGCGATTTGGCCTTCGATTTCCTCCAAGGCTCCGGCCACGCCGTCCGCCGTCACAATGCCCAAGGGGTTGGTGGGCGTGATGAGGTTGTAGTTGGCCAAGCCAAACTCGCCGTCCGCCCCAGGGTAACGGGCCGTCCAGTCGAACTGCTTGGAGTACACCTCCACGCGCAGGGCGTCGTCCGATGCTTCGCCGGTCATCTCGTTCCAAGTGCGGAGTCCGTAGATGATGATGACTGCGAGGACAATCGAAGGAATGACCGTCCAAATGAGCTCCAAACGGTTGTCGTGGGCGAAGAACTTGGCCTTGCGACCTGCTTCTTGGCGGTACTTGTTCGCGAACACAAACAACACCGTGTTCACCAAGAAGAACACCGCCATGATGATGTACATGTTGAAGTTCATCAACGTGTCGTAGGTCTCGCCATGCGCAGAAGCAGCAGGCGGGTTGTAATCGCCGTAGCGAATGATCAACCAAATGAACGACGCGTAGAAGGCCACCATGAAGGCGACAAACAATCCACCGTTGAGGCGCGTGTCAGCCGCGCTGATGTCTTCCTCCCGCTTGTTGCGAATGAGGGAGGTGAGCTGGCCCACTTTGGCCAACTGAGCAAGGGCGATGACCCCTGCAATGACGACGAGAAGCGTGATGAGTTTCATGAGATTCGTCCGTTGTCAGGTCAGTAGTGGAGTTCGATGCTTTCCTGGAGCATGGGGTGGTTCTTGCTGATGAGCGGCGCTTTTGCCAAAGTGGCAAACGTGCGGTTCATGAAGAGCCCCAAGAATCCGAGGAACAATCCCACCTCAAAGAAACCAAAATGATTATGGTCGAACATGGTGCCCGGAATGACGAGCAAGTACACGTCCACAAAGTGGGCAATGAAGATGAGGATGCCCACTGGAATGACGAAGCGCGGGTTGCGCTTGGCGTCACGGGCAATCAAGGTGTAGAAAGGAACCGCGAAGTTGATGAAGAACATCACCAAGAACGGCACCTTGTAATCGCCCAAGACTCGGCTCATGTAGTACGTGACTTCCTCCGGGATGTTGGAGTACCAAATGAGCAAGAACTGGCTCAACCAGAGGTAGCTCCACAACATGGAGATGGCGAACATCCACTTGCCCAAATCGTGCATGTGGCTTTCGTTGACTTCTTGGAAGTATCCCTTGCTGCGCAACCACAACATGGAGAGGTTGGTGAAGATCATGAAGCTGACCCACATGCCGCTGAAGACGTACCAACCAAAGAGGGTGCTGAACCAGTGCGTGTCGATGGACATGATCCAGTCCCAAGCAAGCGTTGAGCTGAACACGGCGAAGAAGACCAAAAACAAGGCACCTCGGCGGTACTGCTTGTAGTGAAGGTCCAGGTTGGGCGCTTCGTCCTCTTGCAAGGACCACTTGCGGAACAAGCGGGCAAACACCAAGAACGTGCCGATGTACACAGCGGTGCGCAACCAGAAGAACCAGTCCGCGAAGTACGCCGCCTTGCCCGCAATCACGTGATCGTAGTTGGGGTTCAACACGGCGCCTTCTTCCATTTCGTCCACGTAATGCATGTGGTCACCATGCTCGACCATGTACTCGTGGTACAAAGAGTGGTCCATCCAGTGGTAGAGGTGGTGCAAGTGCAACTTGCCCGCCACCAACACGATGACGATGACTGCTGCACCCCAAGGCAAAAAGCCCCACAGCGCCTCGAACCAGCGCTTCAACACGGCAGACCATCCGCTCTCCGTGGCGTATTGCAACGCGTAGAAGAAGAAAGCCGCCAAGGCCATGGTGAAGTAGAAAAATCCATTGATCAACAGGTTGGCCCAAAAGCGCTGGTGATGATCGCTGTGGTCGGTGAGAAATCCACCCACGAGAGCCACGACCCCAATGGCCATCAAGACCTGGGTGACGAGCTTCAGACGTCCTTCAAACTTGAATTCCATGATCAGTTGTTCATTGCCATGGCGCCCTCAGCCGCCGATTCAACCACGTTTCCTGCCTCGTCAAACTCGGGCATTTCTCCGCCCTGCTGCAGCACCTTGATGTACTCGATGACCAACCAACGGTCCTTTTGGGACAACTGGGAAGCATGCGAGCCCATCAGGCCCTTGCCGTAGGTCAGCGTGTGGTACATCTTGCCCACAGGCAGGTCTTTCAACTTGTCGGAGTACGAGGGAATGCCTGCAATGTGTCCGTTGCGCGACAAGGCGCCATCGCCCTTGCCTTCTTCGCCGTGACACTGGCTGCACATTTGCTCGTAAATCTCCATGCCGCGCTCGATGTGCGCTTTGGTCGTCATGAGGGGGCTCACGAGTCCAGCTCCAGCCGCTTCGTATCCTTCTGGCGTGTTGGGGTAGGCGTAAGGAAGGCCAAACGCCTTGTTCTCCCCCACAAAAGCAATGGTGCCTGCGACAGGAACGCGCGCACTTGGGGTGCTGCGCTGTGCAGAAGCCACGTCTTCTGTGACGTAGTAAGGATCCATCCCGTAGTCCACGTACGCCTCCACAGCTGGAGAGCGGTACATGTCAGGCATGTATTCAAGTCCCGGACTGTTGGGGTCCGTGACGCACCCTGTCAGCACAGCCATCACGGCTGCCACTGGGGCGACGATGTTCCAACGCTTTGACATGGTTCAGGCGTCTTTGATGCTGAGTTCGAGCAAGTCGGTGGCACGGATGGCTGCTTCGAGCTCGTCCGCTGACATGCTGTTGTTGTCGGTGGTGATTTCGACCACAAACTTGTCGTCCGTGGTGCGGGGATCGGGGTTGGAGGCAGGCATGCCTGGCAACGTTCCGTTCCGAAGGAGGTAGGTGATGGCCATGCCGTGGGCACCGCACAACACCGAGAATTCAAACGTCACAGGGATGAACGCCGTCACGTTCTCGAGCAACGAGAAGCTTGGCTTTCCCCCGATGTTCATGGGCCAGTCCTGGATCATGAAGTACCACATGCCGA
>WTJL01000130.1 GCA_011524845.1 Flavobacteriales bacterium
ATACACTTCATGAAAGGCGTCGTTTTTACCGAGTTTCTCGAAATGGTCGAACAAAAGTTTGGCATGGAGATGGTCAACGCATTGATTGAGAACAACGACCTGTCCACCGATGGCGTGTACTCTGCCGTTGGGACGTACCATCACTCGGAGATGGTGTCCTTGGTGGTGGACTTGGGCAAGCGAAGTGGGGTCACGATTCCCGATTTGCTCAAGGCCTTTGGCGGATACCTCTTCCAAACCTTCAAAACAGGCTACCCCGAGATGTTCGCCAACGCCACCGACGGTTTTGGGTTTTTGCAAAGCGTGGACCAAGAGATCCATGTGGAGGTGCTGAAGCTTTACCCCGATGCGGAGCTGCCCTCGTTCCGGACGGAATTGTTGGAGGAGAACGTGCTGCAGATGGACTACCGATCGGACCGTGCCATGGGCGCGTTGGCCCATGGCTTGATTGAAGCGTGTGGCGAACACTACAACGAGGGATACGAGATCGACTTTCAACCCCAAACCGAGGACGGCAAGCACGTTCGGTTTGTCATCCGTCGCCAGGCCTAAGGGGACTCCCAATGTCAGACGACGCCTACAAAAAAGCATTTGAGCGTGAGCGCTTGGCCCGCAAAGAGGCCGAACGCATCACAGAGTTGAAGAGCCGAGAGCTCTTCGACTTGAACACCGAGTTGAAGAAACTCAACGCGGAGTTGGAAGAACGCATTTTGGCGCGGACTGCTGAATTGGAAGAAGCGCGCGTCAGGGCGGAAGCCAACACCAAGGCCAAGTCCGAATTCTTGTCGGTCATGAGCCACGAGATGCGGTCGCCCCTCAACGTCATTGTGGGGTTCTCCGAATTGCTGGAACAGCGAGGCCTGGAGGAGCCGGAAGGCGGCTATGTGCGGAACCTGAGGTTCAGCGCGCTGCAGTTGCTGAATTTGATCAGCGACATCTTGGATTTGAGCGCCATTGAGGCAGGCAAGATCGCCTTTGAAAGCACCCCGTTCGATGTGGTTCACGCTGCGGAGCGCGTGTTCAAGGCGCTCGAGCAACGCGCCATCGACAAGGGCCTGACGTGGTCCAAAGGGATGCCAGCGGATTTGCCGCAGCCTTTGAGTGGAGACGCGGCCAAATTGAACCAAGTCCTCATCAACTTGATGGACAACGCCATCAAGTTCACCCGTGAAGGCGGTGTGGATTTGGAAGTGCATTACATGAAGGAAAAAAGCACCGACCGCGAGGTGTGGGTGGCGTTTGAAGTGCGCGACACGGGCAAGGGCATTTCAGAGGACAACCTCGAACGCATCTTCAACAAGTTTGAGCAGGAGAACACCTCCACGCGCAGGGTGCACGGTGGGTCCGGGCTGGGGTTGGCCATTTCCAAACAGCTCATCGAGTTGCAAGGAGGAACCATCACCTGCACCAGCGAACTCAACAAAGGCACCACCTTCCGTTTTGAATTGCCTTTCGTGCACGAGAAGCGCGCAGCGGAGGCGATGGACAGCGGCACACTGGACAAAGACCAGGTGGCGGGATTGAAGTTGTTGGTGGTGGAGGACCTCGAGGTCAACCGCATGCTGTTGCGTCAGATGCTGCGGAACTCTGGTGTGGTGATGTTTGAGGCCGAAAACGGCCAAGAAGCCCTTGACGTCCTGAAAGAACACGACGTGGAATTGATCTTGATGGACCTGCACATGCCCGAGATGGACGGCATCGAGGCGACACGCGCGATCCGTGAGGGCCGGGTGAAAGGGGTGAATGCAGACGTGCCCATTGTGTGCTTGACGGCGGACGTGTTCAAGGAGACCAAGGAGGCCATTTTCTCGGCGGGCATGAACGACTTTGTCACCAAACCCGTGGAGATGCGCCGTCTTTTCCAGCTTCTCGGGCATTGGAGGAAGCACATCGACGCCCGGAGCACGGCAAACGCCTGAGGCCTGTCGTCGGCCCCTACCTTCGTGACATGCGGAATTGGATTTGGCTTGGGCTGGCGGTGCCAGCCGCTGGACTGGTGTGGGCGTGGTCGCTCGCCACAGCATCCACAGAGGTGTCGAGCATCGATGGACCTCAGGGCAAAATGGCCCCTCACTTTTGGCAGGAGTGGAAATGGAGCTTTCCCGACGACCAGTGGAATCCAGAAGACGCCGATGCCGCGGAACGCGAGGCACGGTTGCATGCCCAGTCGCAGGCATCCCGTGTCGTGGAAGGCACGTGGACCCAGCACGGTCCATTGAATTTGAGCGGACGACTGAACGCCATTTACGAAGACACCAATCCGTTGTCGCCGCGCATGTTCGCGGGATCGGCGGGTGGCGGACTTTGGCGTTCCACCACGGGTGGGGCCATGTGGGAACCGGTGACCGACGAATTCGAGCACATGGCGGTGGGCTGCATGGCCTTCCATCCCGAGACCCCTGAAGTGATGTACGTCGGCACTGGCGACCCCCAAATCAGCGGCCACCCCCGCATCGGAGGCGGGGCCTACAAATCCGTTGACGGCGGAACGACCTGGACGCACATCGGGTTGGAAGACACCCGCATCGTCAGCCGAATAGAATTGGACCCGTTCAACCCCAACGTGCTGTTTGCTGCCACGATGGGCAACCCAGGCATGCCCGGTCCAGACCGAGGCTTGTACCGCAGCCAAGACGCCGGAGAAACGTGGGAACAGGTGTTGTTTGTCGGCGATTCTGTCGGCATCAACGACGTTCGCATTTCCAGCGTGACGGGGGCGATTTTGGCCAGTTCATGGCATCGCATCCGGACGTCGACCACCAGCGACCTCGTCAGCCCGGACAACCAAGTCTATCGAAGCTTGGACGGCGGAGAAACGTGGGACGTGATTCCCAATCCGTGGGGCGAGGAAGAACGTTGTCGCATCGGCATCGAGGAATCTCAGGGCCGGTTTGTGATCAACCCCGTGGGGGCCAACCTGCAGTTCAGCAACCTGTACCGAACCGGCGACGACGGCAACACTTGGGCGGAATTGGTGCCCGAGGGGGCCATGCCAGACGGCATCCTCGGTGGGTTTGGTTGGTACTTCTCCAAGGTGCGGTTGAACCCGTGGGATTTCAACGACATCTCTGTCTTGGGGGTGGAGTTGTGGAACACCCTCGACGGGGGGGTGACGTGGGAGCGGATGGGGCCGGAGTGGTGGACCTACGAGGTCCACGCCGACAAGCACGACCTGCAATGGGTTGGTCCCAACGAGCTCATCCTTGCCACAGATGGAGGCGCGTACCGAAGCACCGACCACGGCGACACGTGGGAGGACATCGAGCACCTTCCCGTGGGGCAATTCTACCACGTCACTCACATTCCGTGGGCGCCGGGATGGTATACCGCCGGTGCGCAGGACAACGGGACGACGACAGGAAATGCTAGCGTGGCGATGAACTGGAGCCGCGACCGTGGGGGAGACGGATTCACCGCCCTTTACCATCCCGAGGACCCCGCCCTTCGCGTGGCGACGGTGCAGTACGCCAACTTCGCGTACAGCTTGACGGAATGGGACCAGGAACCGGAGTGGAACAGCTTCACGGACGGCATCGATCCGGAGGACCG
>WTJL01000091.1 GCA_011524845.1 Flavobacteriales bacterium
ACGAACGCTCCAACGTCTTGAATCCGAAGAAATCGTAGCTGAAGTCGCGGTCGTAAATGATGCTCGAATCGAGCAACTCTGAGTTTTTCTGGATGATCTCCCAAACATCCTCCGCGATCAAGCTCGCGTTCTCTCCCGTGATGGGGTCCACGTATTCGTGGAGGTCCTTCATGGTCTCCGTGAAGGATTTCTTCGTCGCCTTGTGCAAGTTGCTGACCGCGATGCGGCTGGCAAGCTGGGCGTAGTCGGGGTGCGTCACCGCATTGGTGGCGGCGACTTCCGCTGCGAGGTTGTCCAGTTCCGTGGTGGTCACGCCGTCGTACACCCCCTCGATGACGCGCATGGCGACTTTGGTGGGATCAACTGCGTCGTGGAGGCCGTAGCACAATTTCTTGATGCGGGCCGTGATCTTGTCAAACTGGACCGGTTCGCGCCGGCCATCACGCTTCAATACATACATGCGAGAAAGGGAGAAAGAAGGTTAACGTGGAGAGGTTGGGAATCGTGAGGGAAGAAGCCTTAGAAGTCGGCGTCGAGGCTGAAGCTGTTGTCTTCTTCCGAAGTCTTGTTGAGGACACCGGCCTTTTGGTACTCACCGACGCGCTTCTCGAAGAAGTTCGTCTTGCCCTGGAGGCTGATCATGTCCATGAAGTCGAAGGGGTTGGTGACGTTGAACACCTTCTCGTTGCCGAGCTCGACGAGGAGGCGGTCCGCCACAAACTCGATGTACTGGCTCATGAGGTCGGCGTTCATGCCGATCAAGCGCACGGGAAGGGCGTCGCAAACGAACTCCTTCTCGATGGCCACCGCGTCGAGGATGATCTTCTCGATGGTCTTCTTGGGGAGCTTGTTGACGATGTGGTCGTTGTAGAGCAAGCAGGCGAAGTCGCAGTGCATGCCTTCGTCACGGCTGATGAGCTCGTTGGAGAAGCTCAAGCCTGGCATGAGGCCGCGCTTCTTGAGCCAGAAGATGGAGCAGAAGCTGCCAGAGAAGAAGATGCCTTCCACAGCGGCGAATGCGACAATGCGCTCGGCGAAGCTGCCGTTCTCAATCCATTCGAGGGCCCAGTTGGCCTTTTCCTTGACGCAGTCGAGGGTTTCGATGGCGTTGAAGAGCTTGTCCTTCTCGGCCTTGTCCTTGATGTAGGTGTCGATGAGCAACGAGTAAGTCTCGCTGTGGATGTTCTCCATCATGATTTGGAAACCGTAGAAGAACTTGGCTTCGGTGTACTGCACCTCCGCGACGAAGTTCTCGGCGAGGTTCTCGTTCACGATGCCGTCGGACGCAGCAAAGAAGGCGAGGATGTGCTTGATGAAGTAGCGCTCGTCGTCGTTGAGCTTGTCGTTCCAGTCGACGATGTCGGCGGCGAGGTCGATTTCCTCTGCCGTCCAGAAGCTGGCTTCAGACTTCTTGTAGAAGTTCCAGATGTCGTTGTGCTCGATGGGGAACAAGACAAACCGGTTGGGGTTGTCTTCCAAAATGGGTTCCGTCACGGCCGTGTTCTCAGGCAACACCTCCTCAATGGAAGTCTGTGCGTTCTCAACGATGTTCTCTGGGGTGGGTTCCGTGTGGTTGTCCATGGTCTTGGTTTGTGTTCCCTGGTCCGAAAAATCAGGGGGGAGGTTGGCACGGCTGCAAGGTTGAAGGTTGCAGCCAAACTGGGGATTTGACGATTCTAAAAAGGAGGTTGCGATCTGGACGAAAACACGCCGCCCTCACGCCCTTCAAAGAAACTCTTCAACGATGCATCGGGGCAAACCTTTTCCGTCCACAATCGGAAGGAGTTCTCAACATGTCGTGAATAGCAGTTTCGTAAACCCTTGAAAAACATGACATAAGGGCCTTTTTGAGGGTGTTAACATCGCGGGCAAAAGGCCCAAACGCGTGTTTTTTTGGCACGGTTTTTTCGGCAACGAATTTTGGCCAACAGGGGGGTGGTTCAAGTTGTACTTTTGCTTCATGCTAGCAAAGCTTTTCAAGGCCTTTGTCGGGGACAAATCGGCCAACGACATCAAGGAAGTGCAGCCGGTGGTGGATCGGGTGAAGGAGATTGAACCTTCGTTGTCGGGACTCAGCGCAGACGAGCTTCGTGCGAAGTCCACAGACTTGCGCAAGCGCATTCAAGACCACGTCTCCGGAGAGCTGGCCCAAATCGCCGATCTGAAGGCCCAAGCTGCGGACTTGCCCTTGACCCAACTCGACCAAAAGGAAGCGCTGTTCGAACAGGTGGATGCCCTCGAGCTTCAAGTCAACGAGCGCATCGAAGAGGTCTTGGCGGAGATCATGCCCGAGGCGTTTGCCCTGGTCAAGGAGACGGCCCGTCGCTTTGCGGCCGAAGGTGCCGTGGAGGTGACCGCGACGGACATGGACCGCGAGATTGCGGCCAACCGCGACCTCGTGACCATCGAAGGCGACAAGGCCTATTGGCAGAAGTCATGGACGGCGGCGGGATCTCCTGTGACGTGGGACATGGTGCACTACGACGTGCAGCTCATCGGAGGGGTGGCCCTCCACCGCGGCAAGGCCGCCGAGATGCAAACCGGGGAAGGAAAGACCTTGGTGGCCACGTTGCCCGTTTTCCTCAACGCCCTCGCGGGCCGCGGGGTCCACGTGGTGACCGTCAACAATTACCTCGCGCGTCGTGACGCCGAATGGATGGGTCCGCTCTACGAATTCCACGGATTGACCGTCGACTGCATCGACAAGCACCAGCCCAACAGTGAGGCGCGTCGTCAGGCGTACAAGTGCGACGTGACGTTTGGCACCAACAACGAGTTTGGCTTTGACTACCTGAGAGACAACATGGCCATGCGGCCGGAGCAGCTCGTGCAGCGAAAGCACCACTTCGCCATCGTGGACGAGGTCGACTCGGTCCTCATCGACGAAGCGCGGACACCGCTCATCATCAGCGGCCCCACG
The DNA here is from genome assembly GCA_011524845.1 of Flavobacteriales bacterium. Classification (GTDB taxonomy): domain Bacteria; phylum Bacteroidota; class Bacteroidia; order Flavobacteriales_D; family Sanyastnellaceae; genus UBA11663. The sequence goes on from WTJL01000091.1 coordinate 2,921, forward strand.
CCCAAGGGCGACGAGCACGAATTCGACCAGCTCAAGCCCAAGGTGGTGAGCTTGGTTCAGGTGCAGCAAAAAGCCGCCCAAGGCTTTTTGGCTGAAGCGAAGAAGAAGTTGGTGGACGGCGCGTCCAAGGAAGAGGTGGAGGAAGGTGGTTTGGCCTTGTACCGCGCGTACCGTGCGCTGCCCAAGAGCAAGCCCCTCATCAAGTTCCTCAGCCAGGACGGCATGCGCCAGCAGCTCCTCAAGACTGAGGGCTTCTACCTCGCGGACAACCAGCGGGAAATGCACAAGGCCGATGCGGAACTCTTCTTTGTCATCGACGAGAAGCAAAACCAAATCGAGCTCACCGAAAAAGGCATCGAGTACCTCGTCCGCAACATGGAGGACGAGCACTTCTTCACGCTTCCCGACCTCGCGACGGAACTCGTCGGCATCGACAACGGCGAAGGCAGCGACGAGGAGAAGCTCGAGAAAAAGCAAACCCTCATGCAGGACTACGGCGTCAAGAGCGCCCGCATCCACAGCATGAACCAGCTCCTGAAGGCCTACGCGCTGTTCGAGAAGGACATCGAGTACGTGGTGATGGACAACAAGGTCATGA
>WTJL01000092.1 GCA_011524845.1 Flavobacteriales bacterium
GACAAGCGTCAAGCGGCTGCAGGACCGTCCAAGCGCATTCTCTTGATGCAATTGACGACCCAAGGCGAGGTGAACGGCCTCATCAACCTTCACGGCCGCACCAAGGCGGTGACCGACAGCGAGGGCAACCCTGTGGGTGCCCCTGGAGTCATCCAGAGCGAAGGTTTGACGTTCGTGTGTCAGCGTCCCCGCTGATTCGGATCTGATCCATCAAAAAAAGAGGTCCTCCGAGGGGCCTCTTTTTTTTGCTGCATGGAGATGCTCAGCCGCGGGACTCAGTCGATGTCCAGTTTGGGGGCGAGTTTGACGGCCACGCTGTCTCGAGGGACAAAGTCCAGCGCCACACTGTTGATGCAGTAGCGAAGCCCCGTGGGAGGAGGCCCATCTTCAAACACGTGGCCGAGGTGGCCGCCGCAGGCGTTGCAGACGACTTCCATGCGGCGCATGCCGTGGCTGAGGTCCATGCGTGCATCGACGCCAGATGCCTCCGCCGGCTGGTAGAAGCTCGGCCATCCGCTGTTGCTCTTGAACTTGGCCCCGGAATCGAAGAGTTGTGCGCCGCATCCCATGCAGACGTACACCCCGTCTTCGTCGTGGAGCCAAAATTCGCCTGAGAACCTAGGTTCCGTGCCCTGCTCGCGCAGGACGCGGTAAGCGTCAGGGCTGAGCACCCCGCACCAAGCGGAGGCCTTCAAGCTGTCGGCAGGGGCCGCTGGGGCTGGAGCGTCTTGTTGCGCTTGGCAGCCCGACATCATGCAAGTCAGGGCAATGAGGGAAGAGGAGAGCAGGGCGCGGATCATGGAGTGGAGAGTTTGGGGGCGAGGTGTTTTCCCGTGAGAGAGCGCACATTCTGTGCCAAACTCTCGGGCGTGCCTTGGTGCACGAGGTTGCCTCCGTGTTTGCCGCCGCCGGGTCCCAAATCCAAGATGTGGTCCGCACACTTCAACACGTCCAAGTGGTGCTCGATCACGACGACCGAATGTCCTTGTTGGAGCAGGGCGTCGAAGGACTCGAGCAATTTGGCCACGTCGTGCACGTGCAGGCCCGTCGTGGGTTCGTCAAACACAAACAACGTGTGGCCTTGGCGGTCGCCCCGGGCGAGAAAGGCCGCGAGTTTGATGCGTTGCGCTTCCCCACCGCTGAGGGTGTTGGAGCCTTGCCCCAAAGCCACGTAACCGAGCCCCACGTCGTGCAGGGGTTGCAGTTTGGCCAGCAAGCGGCGAATGGTGGCCGAAGGCTTTCGCCCCGGTTCAGGGGCAAAAAACAACAGGGCGTCGTCCACCGTCATGGTCAAGATGTCGTGGACGGTCTTGCCTTGGTAGGTCACCTCCAGCACGTGGTCTTGGAAGCGTTTGCCGTCGCAGTCCTCACACACGAGTTTCAGATCGGCCATGAACTGCATGCCCACCGTCACATGGCCTTCGCCTTCGCAGGTCTCGCATCGGCCACCCGAGATGTTGAAGCTGAAGTGGGACGGCTTCAAGCCACGCGCCTTGGCGTGGGAGGTGTCGGCCAACAGCGACCGAATCTCATCGAACGCCTTGACGTAGGTGACGGGGTTGGAGCGAGAGCTTTTTCCAATGGGGTTTTGGTCCACAAACTCCAGGTGCTCCAGGGTGCGCAAATCGCCTTCGAGCTTGGAGAAGCCCTTGGGGTTGCCCCCAAACCCGTCGAGCTCCGCCTGAATGGCCGGCACGAGGAGCTGGGTGATGAGGGTGCTCTTTCCGGAGCCGCTCACCCCGCTCACCGCCACCAGGCTGCGCAGGGGGATGGTGGCGTCGAATCCTTGAAGGTTGTTGGCGCGTGCTTCGCGAACGATCAACTTGTCGCCCACCGCCCGACGCTGCGCGGGAACGGCGATGGCTTGGTGGCCGTTGCGGTATGCGGCGGTCAACGACGGATGGTCGGCGTCGAGGGAAGACAACCCTTCATGGGGGCCGCTGAACACCACCTCTCCACCAAACGATCCGGCGTGGGGCCCCATGTCCACCACGTGGTCGGCCGCCGTGACAATGTCGTCGTCGTGTTCCACCACGACCACCGTGTTGCCTTGGTTTCGAAGCCGTTGAAGCACGCCAATCAGCTGGGCGGTGTCTTCAGGGTGAAGGCCAATGCTGGGCTCGTCGAGGACGTAGGTGCTGCCCACAAGGGTGCTTCCCACGCAGGAACTCAGGGCGATGCGTTGAGATTCCCCGCCACTGAGGGTGGGGCTGCTCCGCTTCAGCGTCAAATAGCCCAAACCAAGGTCCATCAGGCATTGCAGCCGGGTGTCGATTTCCCACAACAAGCGCTCGGCGACTTTGGCGTCCGAATCGGACAGGGTCCAGCCGCGGAGCGTGGCGAGTGCTTCTTCGATGGGCATGGCCAAGAGCTGGGGCAAAGTCACGTCGCCGACGAACACGTTGTGGGTGTCCTTCCCAAGCCGTGTGCCGTGGCAGGTGCTGCACAAGGTGCGCCCACGGTAACGGCTGATCATGACGCGGTTTTGAATCTTGTAGCTCTTGGCTTCGAGGGTCGCGAAGAAGGCGTGGATGCCCTTGAAATGGGCGCATCCGTTCCACACCAGGGCTTGTTGTTCCTCGGTCAGGGCGTGCCAAGGCGTGTGGACGGGAAGGTCCGCGTCCGCTGCGCCCATGACGAGTCGGTCGCGCCACCGTCCGGTGCGTTCTCCGCGCCACGGGGCGACCGCACCGTCGTACAGGCTTTTGGTCGGGTCGGGAACGACCTTGTCGGGGTCGATGCCGAGCACGTGGCCGTAGCCTTCGCACGTGCCGCATGCGCCGACAGGGCTGTTGAAGTTGAACATGTCTGGCGACGGCTCAGGGAAGAGCATGCCGTCCCGTTCGAAGCGGTCGTTGAATTCGCGACACGTCGGGGCGCTGTCGCCGCTCGCTCCCCAGATTTGGCATCGGCCACCCCCTTCGAAAAAGGCCGTTTCAACGCTGTCGGCCACACGTCCCGGGTCGTCCTTGGCCGAGGCGGGGGAGAAGCGGTCGATGACCAACCCCAGCACGTCGGCGGGGTCGACGTCTTCGAGGCGCACCGCCCCTTGGTCGGTCCAGGCGCGGGAGTACCCTTGTTGCTGAAGCACGCGAAGTTGGTCTTCTGCAGATCGATCCTCTCGTGCATGGAGCGGCGCGACGAGCATCATGCGGTCGTCGGGGCTGTTCAGGACGGCGTCGACCACGTCGGTGACGCGGTCTTTGCGCACGACCTCTCCCGACACTGGCGACCGGGTTTCTCCAATGCGTGCGTACAGCATGCGCAAGTGGTCCAACACTTCCGTTCGGGTGCCCACGGTGCTCCGGGGACCTCCCGAGGCGCTGCGCTGCTCAATGGCCACGGCAGGAGAGAGGCCGTCGATGCGGTCGACGTCGGGCTTCTCGAGTCTGCCGAGAAATTGACGGGCGTAACTGCTCAGACTCTCCACGTATCGACGTTGGCCTTCGGCGTACAGCGTGTCGAACGCCAGGCTGCTCTTGCCAGAACCGCTCAGCCCTGTGACCACCGTCAGTTTCTCCTTGGGAATGCTGACGTTGACGTCTTTCAAATTGTGCACGCGCGCACCGTGGATGTCAATCTTCATTGCAGTTTTTAACAGCGTGAAGGTACCTGAGGTTTGGACTCGACAGTTAAAAGAGGTACTTTAGGTCTTGTTCAGGTGAACCCTTTTTAACGCATTGCCATTCGACACATTCGACTCTAGTTCCATTTCATGAAGCCTTGACCCGGGATCGACCCGACGACTGGGCATGAAGTAAAGAGTTGTGTCATGCATGCATCCCTCACCGACCGCGATTTGATTCGCGCCTACAGAAACGGCGACGAACGCGCATTTGAAACCTTGTTGAACCGCTACCAGCAGGGGGTCTTCACGAAGATTCACTTTGTGGTGCGCGACGAAGAAATCGCAAACGACCTCTTCCAGGATGTGTGGATCAAGGTGGTCCAAATCCTCAAGACCGGCCGTTACGTGGAGGAAGGCAAGTTTGGCCCGTGGGTGATGCGCATTGCACACAACGCGGCCATCGACCATTTCCGCCGGAACCGAAAGCGCCGCATGGTGCGCCCCACCGACGATTTTGACATCTTCGACACGCTGTCCCACGACGCCCCGAGCGTGGAGGACCGCATGGTGGAAGATGAAATTTTGGCTGAGTTGCGCCAGTTGATTCCCGCGTTGCCTGAGGAGCAGCAGCAGGTCGTTCAAATGCGCCTCGAGCACAATTTGAGCTTCAAAGAAATTGCGGAGGAAACCGACGTGAGCATCAACACAGCGTTGGGACGCATGCGGTATGCCTTGATCAACCTGCGCCGCATGGTGGAAGACCAAAACTTGGTCCTCACTCCGAGGTAAACGGAACGTCATTCATGATTTGGGAAGGGGCGCACACAATAGGGTGCGCCCTTCTTCGTTCTAGGGGTGAACATCAATCCCTCGTTCATGAATTCACTCTTCTCTGACGTCCCTTTTTCTTGCGATCCTTCTGACCAGCCCAACGCCGATGCTTGGGTGACGCCACGTGCGTCCAGCATTCGAAACGTGTTGCGGTACGCCCAGGCGTTCACCGCCACGGAAACCTCCCTCGGCCCAGCAGGCTTCCTGCAAAACTGAGTCAGTCCTCGCGTTTGGGAATCCACGTAGGGTTCCTGGCCATTTCTTCCCTGAGCCTCGCGTCCAGTGTGGACGACGGCGCCACAGGATGCAGGCCCGAGGTCAAGGCCTCCAGCAAGGCTTGGCCTTCTGGCGTGTCAAGCCTTTCGCTCAGATCGTCGGCTTCCACAAAGCCGCAGCCCCGTACGTGCCCCTCGACCACGGCAATCAAGCCGCGCTCGTCTGGGCTGCGTCCGGATTCCACAAACCATCCTGAAGCCACGTTTCGCCAGTCCTCGAGGGCGGCCTCAAAATGGGCTTCGTGCACCTCCTGCGAGACGGGGTCGGCGGCACTCCACGCACCGAGCCCCAGCCACTCTGGGTTCAAGTCATGGACCTTCACTTGCTCGTGGAGCCACGCACGCGCACTCGCCTCTGAATGAAAAGTTCGAATGGCATCCCGCGCACTGGCTTGGGTTCGGATGGCCAAGCGGCTTCGCCCTTGTCGGTCTTTGTAGTGCACAACGGTGCGGTACGACCGCGGTTGTTTCTGTGCGCGGTTGAGCGGGGGCCAGTGGGCGCGAATGCGGACATCTTCCATCACCGCCGCCATCCATTCGCTGCCGGAGAGTTCGTGCTTCAAACTGCGCATGTCGCGGAGCAGCGTCTGCCGCTTGCGGGAGGCGGTGGTCCCTGAAAAGTGGCTTCGAACGCGCTGTTGAAGCTTGATGCTCATGCCGATGTACAGGGGCTTGCCCTGCGCGTCCAAGAACCAGTACACCCCGGGCTCGTCTGGCAAGGCGTCAAATTCCGACGCCGCCACATGTTGGGGCATCCAATGTTCGCGGGTGCCGCGTTTCAAAGCGTCGTCGATGGCGAGTTTGCCGCGTTCAGACGCCACGATTTGGTGGAACAACTCCACCGTCGCTTCGGCGTCGCCCATGGCGCGGTGGCGGTCGACGTGTCGAATGCCTTTTGCGTCGCACAGGGCGCCCAAGCCGTAGCGGGGCAATCCGGGAAAGGCCTTCCGAGACAGCCGGACGGTGCAGAGCTTGGGGCGCTGCCACGACCGGTCCATGGCCTCAAAATGGCCCCGAATGAAGGCGTAGTCAAACCCGACGTTGTGCGCCACAAACACGCAGTCCTTCAGGATGCGTTCCACGTCGTCGGCCACCTCGTGAAAGCCAGGTGCGTCTTCCACCATGTCGTTGGAAATGCCGGTCAGGGCTTCGATGCGCGGGGGGATGGGCTCGTACGGGTTGATGAGCGAGCTCCAGCGGTCGATCTCCTGCACACCATCGGTGACGACAATGCCAATCTCGGTGATGCCCCGGGATTTACGGGAGCCTCCCGTGGTTTCGATGTCGACGATGGCGTACTTCACATTGCGAAGATGGGCAGGCGGTCCGCAATGAATGTACGTGCAGGGTATGTTTGTGGCATGAAGGAGGTTTGGTTGGGCGCATGCATCGCCCTGACAGTGGGATGTGGCTCTGGCGAGCCGGTGCCATCACCGGAGGCGAAGGCGCCTCTGAAAGAGGCGGCACCTGCGCCTGAGGTGGACGAGCGAATTCGCCGTCTTGTGGCGTCGGAATTCCCGACCCTGACCGACGAGAACGCGGCCGATTTCTTGCGCGAGTGGGGCGCCACGCAAACCGAGCGGCAGGTGGTCTTGGACACCAAGCATGGCCGCATCGTGGTGGAGCTGTTCGACGACGTTCCTGTGCACCGTGCCAACTTCTTGTACAAGGTCTACCGACGATACTTCGACCCTGCAGAATTCACACGTGTGGTGCCTGACTTCGTCGTGCAGGGCGGCAACAGCGAGGAGGAGAGGCCGCAGCAACTTCGGTTTTTGATCGGGCAACACACCCTGCCCGCCGAGTTTCAGGACGACAAGGTTCACGTGCGCGGTGCCCTTGCCATGTCTCGGAGCTACAGTGAGAATCCTGAAAAGCGATCCTCAGGCTACGACTTCTACATTGTCACAGGCCGAAAGATTGGCGCCGAAGAGCTCGGCCGCATCCAACGCGACAAAGGCAGAACGTACACCCCTGCCCAAGCTCAGGCGTACGCCAAGGAGGGAGGCGCTCCCCATTTGGACGGAGAGCACACGGTCTTTGGACGGGTGGTGAAAGGCATGGACGTGGTGGACCGACTGGCCGCCACGCCACGCGATGGAAGCGACTGGCCGGTGGAGCGTTTGGAGGTGCGCATGAATGTCCTCAGCGAAGCTCCGGAAGTGTCGGACGCGTTCTGAGTCAGATGGCTTTTTGCTCGCGGAAGTGCCGCGTGAGGGCGCGAAGGGTCGCTTGTTTTTGGGCGAAGTCTCCCTTCAATTCACGGCGCAGGGCCTGCAATTCCGACAGGTTGGATTCGACATCCTCCGGAAGGACATCTTCCAACCACTCGCGCATGCGCTTGGCCAGGATGGGCGCTTTTCCGTCTGTGCTGATGGCGAGCTTGAGGGAGCCGTTGGTGACAATGCCTCCCATGTAGAAATCGCATCTCTCTGGGACGTCGGCCACATTGAGGAGGTGCCCCATCAGGCGACCCAGGCCCACCGACCACCGGACTTCCCGAGGTTCAATGGTGGCCACCACAGAGACGTCGTTGCGCCCCACCTGCCACGGCCAAGCCCGCCAGTGCGGGATGGCGCGCACGTGCTCGTGCTTGTCGATGAGCGCCTGCACCGGCTCACTGAACGCCGACGCAAAGACGCGAACCCGAGCATGGGGGCTGCTTTTGAGAAGGAAGTGCAGTTTTTCTTCGGCGATTTCAGACCCTCCGAAGACGTTGAAGGTGAGACTTTCGGGCTTGAGGAAGATGGGGAACTTGGTATTCATCGGTGAAGGATGGAGAGATGGAACGGAGGGGAGGGGTGGATGGGGTGAGTTGGTGGTGGACGACGTCGCCAATGACGAGCAAGGCCGGGTCCGGAAGAGATGCAACGTCGGACGCGCGGGTCCAGACTTCAGCGCTCCGAACAAAGCACTGTTGCTGTTGGAGGCTGCCTTGTGTGACGACGGCGATGGGGGTGGAGGCCTTGTCGAGGGAGACCAAATGGGCTGCGATGTCCTGCAACCGGCGCCTGCCCATGAACACCACGAGGGTGGAGGCTGTGCCAAGGGCGGCCAGCAAATCTGAGGTTATACGACCGTCTTGACCTGTGGCCGTGCCCAGCCACGCCGACGAAGCCACGCCGCGCAGGGTCAGGGGGATGCCAGCCAGCCCGGCCAGCGACGTGCCGCATGAAATGCCAGGGACGTAGGTCCAACCGAGGCCGATCTCTTGCGCAAACGCGAGTTCTTCGCCGGCTCGCCCAAACACCATGGGGTCTCCGCCTTTGAGGCGAACGATGCGCCATCCATGCTGAGCGCCTTGGGCAATCCAGTCATGGATGAGCCCTTGAGGGGTGCTGGTTTGGCCTGCGCGTTTGCCCACACAGATCAACTTGGCGTCGGGATGGGCCAGTGTCAGAAGGTCTTGGTGCACAAGGCTGTCGTAGAGCACCAGCTGGGCTTGGCCGAGGGCCCGTGCACCTTTGACCGTGATCAGATCAGGGTCGCCGGGACCGGCACCGACCAGCCACAAATGGGCCTTGTGAGGGGGGAGAGAAACGCTCATGTCAAGAAGCTTTGGAGGTGGAGTTGGACGACGCGTGGTGGTCGAGGTCGTTCAAAAAAGAGGTCGCCACATCGACGTAGGCCTTGGCGAATTCAGGGGTGTTGCTTCCACCGAGGTAAGACAGCACCTGGGCCGAGAACGACCCTGCTTCAGGTTGAAACAGCCCTGTGGCCACAAACTCGCGGTCGAACGAGGCGAGGATGTCGGCGTAGGTGTTGGTTTTTTGGCCTTCGCGAACGAGCAGGGCCTTGGCGCCTGCGATCTGCGCCGCATAGGCGTGGTAGATGGCATGGCCCCAGCGCTCCTCTTTCATGGCGTCGAGTCCCAGATCCAATTTTTCTCGGGCCTCGAGCAGAAGCGTTGAGACGAGGTCAATGACCACCCCAGCGCATTCCCCAACCCCAATCTGGGGCTTGAAGGGCTGGTCGCTTCCCCAGTCGAGGAACAGCTCGTCTTGCTCGCCCTCCACATGCTGTTGGAGCAAGTGGTAGTGGTGGCGGTCGCCTACTCGAAGGAAGTAATCCGCAAAGGTCTCGTGTGGGAGTTGGTGCTGCTCGAAGTCGATGAGCACCGTCCGAAGCGCGGCGGGCACATGCTTGGTCGGCAGCTTCAAGATTTTCTTGCCAAACGACCACTCGCCGTTGTGACGTCTGCCCCCGCCTACAAGGATTTGCATCGCGGGCATGGTCGCGCCGTTGCGGCGCATGGAGCTTCCATGAAGGCCAAACGACGCCAGGCTGTGCTGTCCGCAGGCGTTCATGCACCCGCTGATTTTGATGCTGAAGTTGCGGTCAAACATCAGGTGGGGGAATTCTTCCTCCAGCATGTGTTCAAGCACGGTGCTGAGGTGGGTGCTGTTGCTGATCGCCAAGTTGCACGTGTCCGTGCCAGGGCACGACGTGACGTCCACGCCCGACTGGAAGCCCAGCACGTCCCACCCCAGGTCCCTCAGGATGCGGTGCACCACCGGGAGGTTGTCTTCGACCACGTCCGGCAACAGGAGGTCCTGGCTTTGTGTCACGCGCAGGGTGTGGGAGGTGTAGGGCGCCAGCGCATCGAGCAGGGTGCGGGTGCGCGCTGTGGTTTCGTCGCCCAACGGCACGCGAATGCCCACGGCGAAGTGTCCGGCTTGTTTTTGCGGCATCACGTTGGCCTTGCGCCAGGTGTCGTGTCCCACAGGCGCGGGGACGACCTCCACCACGCGCGGCGCGGCGGGCACATGTTCCTCGTGCGCAACCTCCGGAAACGCGCCGGAAGGCATGGCGCGCTCGCGCTCAATGGCCGCCAACAAGGCCTCGCGCCCCATGGATTGGTACAAGAACTTGAACCGCGCTTTCTGACGCTTGGTGCGTTCGCCGTCTCGATCAAACACCCGAAGGATGGCTTCTGCAATGGGAATCAACTCTTCTGTTGGCACCCACTCGTGAAGCACGTCGGCAGGGGCGGGCTGGGCGCCGAGTCCACCGGCCACGAGAAGTTTGAATCCAAGCTCGCCCTTGGCGTTGCGGGCGGGGAGGACCCCCAAATCGTGCATCACGCCCAATCCGGTGTCGGCCTCTGAGCTCGAAAAGGACACCTTGAACTTCCTGCCCATCTCTTGACACACAGGATTCCGCAAAAAGAACCGCCACAGGGCCTCCGCCCAGGGAAGCACATTGAACGGTTCGTCAGGGTCCAGTCCCGCAAGGGGGGACGCCGTCACGTTTCGGACGGTGTTGCCACACGCCTCGCGCAGGGTGACTTCGCTGGCCTCCAGTTGGGCCCACAAGGCAGGGCTGTCCTCCAGTTTGACGTGGTGGATTTGAATGTCTTGCCGGGTGGTGAGGTGGTACTTTCCGGTGCTGTATTCGTCGCACACGTCCAGGATGGCCCTGAACTGATCAAAGGTCAGCAGGCCCATGGGCACCTTGATGCGGATCATTTGAACGCCGGGCTGACGCTGTCCGTAGACGCCGCGCGCAAGACGCAGGCTGCGGAAGCTTTCCTCGTTGATTTTGCCTTCGCGAAAGAGAAGGATGCGCCGGTTCAAGTCGAGAATGTCTCGCTGAACGATGGGGTCGTCGATTTCGTTGATGAAGCTGAGCATGGGGTAGGGGTGTCAAGTCATGGGCATGAAAAAAGGCCTCCTGTTGGGGAGGCCTTCCTTGAGTCTGACGCTGGAAAAACAGGTCACATCGCGGTCGCAAACCTTCCCGAATCGGGGGGGCAGCAACAGCAGCAACATGCACTGTAAGAGGCGTTTTGAATCAAAACCATACCCTAATATACAAAACCCATCGGATTTATAGGAGAAGTGAAAAGAATTTCTTCGCGACCTTTGAGAAATGACCTTGTCCAAGTCCCACATCCTCTCGCTGTCCTTCCCCCGTTGGGCGATGGTCTTTGTTGCATGCGCAGCGTTTCAAGGCGTTGGACGGTCCCAAATGACGGTCTACGGCGACGACGACGATTACACCTACGCGACGCGTGAGGGGGTGGAGTTTGGGGTCAACATCGGAGTGTACCGTGGATTTCCATTGTCAGCCTACTTCTACGATGGGGCAGGAGACCACCAATTGAGCGATGCAGGATCGCGGATTTGGGGCATTCAAGAACGCTTGCAGCAGTTGCAAGGACAACAGTTGACCCATCCGGTGACTGGCATCCTCAACGAATTCCCTGCGTGGAACATTTACAGCCTTCCGTTGATGCAGTACAAGCCGTCGATGTTCTTTGGGCTGAAGGCGGCCAAATTTTGGAACCCCGAGACGGCGCTCGTGTGCCACGTGGACGTGGCGCAGGTGACGGCAGAGGGGGCTTGGTCCTTGAGCACAGGTTTGCTGCCCGACCAGGGGCAAGGCAACGAGGACGTGCGGACGTACCCCATCGTTGGCAAGGAACAACGGCTCAACGTGGCGTTGGGGTACCGAACGTCCATCTACATCGCCGAAGGAGCGTCTTGGGCATTGGAGTTGGGTGGGTTGGCCAACGCTTTGTCGGTGGAGGAGAACTACGTGGTGATGTCCCCCAATGTGGGGAATGCCCTGTACGAGGTGCACTTGTTGACAGCGGTGGGCAATGGGGCAGGAGGCACGCTGTCGCCGGCGAGCAACGTATTGACCCAGTGGGGTCTCGGGTTCTACGCCGCGGGAGGCATCGCGCTCGAATTTGACGAAGGCGGCCACATCGAACTCAACGTCCGTGCGAGCAGAGACAACCTGCAATTGGGCACCGAGACGTACCAAGGGTGGAACGTCGCAGCGTTTGTCACCTGGATGATGCCGTCCCAGTTGGGCGATTTCGTTCGGGCATCTTTCTGACCGTGACTGAGGTGCTTGGACGCGATGTGTCCAAGGAAAGTGCAGATGTCGAGGTTGACAACAACGGGGTGTGAATCAACCCCAGCGCGTTGGTGGGGTTTGGGGGTCGAGTTGACTGTACATTGAACCCATGCATCAACGACTCTTCTTCGCCGCCTTGTTGAGCGGCATGATGGCGGTTCCTTCGGCCCAAGCCCAAGACGAGAACGCCCCTGTGTACCGATTCAAAACCTTGGCGGACTTGACGGCGACGTCGGTGAAGGACCAGTGCCGCACCGGAACTTGCTGGAGCTTCTCCACGACGAGCTTCCTGGAAAGTGAGGCCGCGCGGTTGAGCGGACAGGTGGTGGACTTGAGTGAAATGGCGTCTGTGCGTTACACCTACCCTTTGAAGGCCGACATGTACTTGCGTCACCATGGCTTGCACCAGTTTGGGCCTGGCAGCTTGTGCCACGACGTGCTGAATGCAGCGGCGGGCTACGGACTGGTCCCTGAATTTGCCTTCACGGGACTCGACGCAGGCGAATCGCAATTCAATCACGGAGAATTCGACGCGGTGTTGGCCGCGGCGGTGAAGGCCATGTCTGAGCAAAAAGTGCTCTCGGACGATTGGCGGGACGCCGTGGACGGCATCTGCGACGCGTACCTCGGCAAGTTGCCGTCGTCCTTTCAATTCGAAGGCAAGACCTACACGCCTGAGTCGTTCCGCGATCACCTGGGCATCAACCCTTCGTCGTACGTGTCGCTCACGAGCTTCACGCACCACGCCTTTGGCGAAACGTTTGTGCTCGAAGTGCCCGACAACTTTTCTCGTGGCCAATACCTCAACCTTCCCATCGAGGACATGACCCGAGTGGTGCGCAACGCTTTGATGAACGGCTACACCGTGGCTTGGGATGCGGACGTCTCAGAAAAGGGCTTTAGTTTCCGTCACGGCATGGCCCTGATGCCAGCCGAGGGAGAAGCGTCGAAGTTGTGGGAAGAAGTCGTGGAGGAGGAAAAAGTGTCCCAGGCGTCTCGTCAGGAAGGCTTTGAAAACCACACGACCACCGACGACCACCTGATGCACATCGTGGGTTTGGCCCAAGACCAAAACGGGGACGAGTACTTCGTCATCAAGAACAGCTGGGGACAAGGCAACGACTACGGGGGACGGCAGTACATCAGCATGGCCTACTTCAAGGCCAAGACGATTGCGGTGACCTTGCACCAAGACGCCATGAAGGGCGGGAAGAAGCGTTGAGCCGATCCCTCTGAGATGCGCTCCTTCCAGCCAGCCACCAAAGACCAGCAGCGCCAATGGCGTTCGCGGTTGTTTTTTCACCTCGACGGGCTTGCCTTGAGTGGGGTGGTTCCCGTCCTCGACCTGAGCGGGGTGCTCGAAGAGGTGCTCCAAACAGGCGGCGACGTGGACGAGTTGGCGGCGTTGTTTGGTGCCAATGCGGGCTACTTGAACGTGGGCTTGCGCATGCTCTGCTCGCAGGGCATCTTGGACGCGCACTTCGGCGACGACAAGGTCACGTACATCCCCCACAAGGACGCCGACGTGGCGCATTGGGCGAGCGAGCGAAAGCTCTACGCCCTGGGCCGAGCGTGGATGGAACACAGCGTGGGCATGTGGAACAACCCCCAAACGCCCATGTCTCCAGACGCCCTGCAGGCCATGCGTGCGTTGATGGAGGAAGTCGTCCAATCGCCTTCAGAAGACGTGAGCGTCCCCGGGGACGTGAGCTTGCAATCCCGTCTTCGCATGCACCTCGAAGGCGCCCTGGTGGCGCCCTGGATGGTGATGCTGGGGACTGCGTTTGGCACCGACGCCATGACGTCGTGGGACGACGTGGAACGGGCCACATCGCAGTTGCATCCCGGGTTGCAAGAAGCGTGGGGAGAGGTCATGCATGCCTTGGGCTGGGCAGACACCGAGGTCGGGGCATTTTTCCTCGAGCGCGCGGCGGCGTACGGCGTGACCACGTCCTACACCCAAACCTTCCTTTGGGCCAAAGAACTTCTCTTGGGCGAGGGCTCGTGGCTTTGGCGCACGGAACCCGGCGAGGCAGAGATTCACGTGGACCGCACCCTCAACGTGTGGGGGTCTGGCGGCGCGCACAAGGCGTACTTCACCCACTTGGACAAGGTGGTCAAGGAGGTGTTCGATGCGCCGCTGGAGTCGCAACCCGAGGGACTGTGCGACATGGGCTGCGGAAACGGAGCGTTGCTTCTTCACCTGCGCGAGGTCATTGAAACCCAAACCTTGCGTGGCCAGCACCTCGACACGCACCCTTTGATGTTGGTTGGGGCAGACTTCAACCAGGAGGCCCTGGTCGCCACGGCCGATCACTTTCGCCAAAAAGGGGTGAAGGGGCATTTCATTTGGGGCGACATCGGCGATCCGGACCGCTTGGCCCTCGACCTGTA
>WTJL01000053.1 GCA_011524845.1 Flavobacteriales bacterium
GAACAGGTTCTTTCAATCAGAGGAGCGCGCCCAGGGATGGGCGCGTTTTTTTTGTCCTGGTCTTCAGGGAGAAAGGCCTCCCTCATGTGGCATCTTTGTGGTCATGCCGATCTCTGAACAGCTCTTGTCGCCGGACGTGTTTTTGGCCGCGGCGCGCGACAGTGTCGTCTTGGATGTGAGAAGTCCAGGGGAGTTCGCGCAAGGGCACTTGCCGGGAGCGGTGTCGTTTCCGCTCTTCACCGACGAGGAGCGCGCAGCCGTAGGGACGTTGTACAAGCAAGTCGGCAAAACGGAGGCCATCGACGAGGGCCTCGGCTTTGTGGGCCCCAAACTTCAATCGATGGCCACCCGGGCCCGTGCGTTGTTTCAGGGGCAGGAGAGCCGAAAGCCGCTTCTCATCTACTGTTGGCGCGGCGGCATGCGTTCCGGCAGCGTGGATTGGCTCATCCGCACGGCCGACATCCCCACGGCGCGATGCGAAGGGGGGTACAAGGCCTGCCGTGCAGCCTTCAACCAGGTGTTGTCCGCGCCCCGTCCTTACGTCGTGTTGGGCGGCATGACCGGATGCGCCAAAACCGAGGTGCTCGGCGCCCTTCGCGCCCAAGGGGAGGCGGTCCTTGACCTCGAGGGGTTGGCGAGGCACTACGGCTCTGCGTTTGGAAACCTCGACGAGCACGCCCAGCCCAGCACCGAGCACTTCACCAACCTCTTGGCGTCGGCCTTGATGGCGCTGGATGCGCAGGCCGCTTCATCCGCGGTTCCCATTTGGGTGGAAAATGAAAGCCGGCAGATTGGTCGTGTCCACCTTCCTGAGATGTTCCACAAGGGGCTGCGTGAAGCGCCCGTCCTGGAATTGGAGCGGTCGGAAGAGGACCGGGTGGCCCATTTGCTGTCCATGTACGGGGATGCGTCCAAGGAGTCCTTGATCGGCGCATTTGAACGAATACGCACCAAGCTCGGTGGGCAACACACCCAAGCCGCCATCGAACATGTGCAGGACGGGGATTTGGCCTCTGCGGCCAAGATTGCCCTCGTGTACTACGACAAAACCTACAGGCACAGCCTTGACCGACGCGACCACATGCGGACGGTGGACGGCAGCGGCCTCAATCCGCACGACACGGCGCAAGAATGCCGCCGCGTGCACAACAAATGGAACCCATGGAATCTTCCGCAGACGTCAAACTGACGCAATACTCTCACGGCGCTGGATGCGGCTGCAAAATCGCCCCAGCCGTGTTGCACAACATGCTCAGTGGCATGAAGACGGGGCCGGTTCATCCCACGTTGCTCGTGGGCAACGACACCAAAGACGACGCGGCGGTGGTGGACTTGGGCGACGGCACGGGCATCATCAGCACCACCGACTTTTTCATGCCGATTGTGGACGATCCCCACACGTTTGGCCGAATCGCGGCAGCCAACGCGATCAGCGACATCTACGCCATGGGCGGCACGCCATTGGTGGCCATCGCCATTTTTGGATGGCCCATCGACACCCTCAGCGAAGAGGTGGCGGGACGTGTGTTGGAAGGCGGCCGGAGCATTTGCGAGGAAGCGGGCATTCCCTTGGCGGGCGGCCACAGCATCGATTGTCCTGAGCCCATTTTTGGGTTGGCCGTCACGGGGCGGGTGGCCTTGGATCGCCTGCAGAAGAACGCAGCGGCCAAGCCGGGCGACCTCTTGTTTCTCACCAAGCCCCTCGGTGTGGGCATCGTCACCACCACCCAAAAGCGGGGCGACGTCGACCCCACCCACCTTGCGGCCGCCGTGCACAGCATGCAGTCGCTCAATTCGGTGGGTGCGGACTTGGCGGCCTTGCCGGGGGTGCACGCCATGACGGACGTGACGGGGTTTGGGCTCATGGGACACCTGCTTGAAATGTGTCAGGGAAGCGAGACGCGCGCCGAGGTCTTTGGCGATCAAGTCTCAACCTTCGACGGCGTGCCCACCTACCACGCCCAGGGCATGGTTCCTGGAGGCACCCGACGAAACTTTGCCAGCTACGGCAAGCACCTCGACCTTCCGGAGGGGTATGTGCGTGACGTCCTGTGCGACCCACAGACGTCGGGTGGCCTCCTCGTGGCGGTCGATCCGGCCCACGCGGACGAGGTCAAGGCCCTGTTGGCGGAGCGTGGCATGCCCAGCGAACCCGTCGGACGCATGCTCTCTCAGGAAGAATCGTTGCAGGAAGGACCCACCGTGGCCTACCGCGGGACGGCATCTTGACGGCCCAAGCCGTCGTCACGCTTCCGCCGCGCGGAGCTGCGCAGGGGCCCAGTGGTCCAGCAGGATCATGTGCGGCACGGTGCCGGCCAACAGCACAGCCCACGCCCAGTGCGCGTCGACCCAACCTTCGTGGGCGGCCCATCCCACGACGAGCAGTCCGCCCAGCGCCGTCAGCGTGAACGGCACGGCGAGGAGGTAGTAGGTCCAGAACGTCTTGGTTACGTTTTGGTGGTGCAAAAACTCGCCGCGCCATGAATCGGCGGCGTGTCCCAAGCAGAAGTACGCCGTGAACGCCCACAGCAATTCCGCAGAGGAGGCCAGCATCCACATGGCCACCACCCAGGCGGCTTCGCGCAAGAGACGCACGCTCATGCGACGGCTGTTGGGCGCGCGGTGCCACGCCAACGCGGCCGTGGCGGTCCAAATCAGTTTCATCCACGCCGTGCCCACGTCCATGGTGGTCAGCAGGTGGGTGGCATGTCCCTCGGGCAGCCAAACGCGCATCACCTCCAAAGAGGCGGCCTGTTGGGTGCCGAGCAACGTTCCAAGGAGCACCGCGCCAAGGGCAAACCCGCGCACGCGGTCGAGCACCTCATGGGTGCGCACTTCCACGTGGCTTTGTCCAAAATGCCACGCGGCCAGTGCCAAGAATGCCCAGGTCGCTGCGGTCGGTGCGACCACAAACAACCCCACAAACGCACCCAAACCGAGCAGGTAGGGCATCACAAAACGCCAAGGAGCGCTTCGCTCCGTCCGTCCAAGGGCGTGGTGGTAGGTGATGTGGTCGACCGCTCCGTGAGGCAATCCAAGCGCCACAAACAGCAAGGCGGCCAATCCCCAAGTCAAGGGCGAGTCCGTGGGCATCCACGGTCCCAGCACGGCGCAAAGCACCACGAGACTTGGGGCGAACCAACGGTGGCTGAGGTAGGGGAGGGCGGCATTCATGGCTGTAGAGTATTGAACGGGGCGAAGGGCGTCGATGTTGCGGTCAAGTGCGGGAGGTGGTCAAGAAGGTCCCGGAGAAACCCGGAGAAAAAGAAAGGGCCGGAAACGCTTGGCTTCCGGCCCTTCACAGGTCACGATTTCAGGTTAGAGGGTACAGGCGATTACTTGTCGCTGACAGCGAGAGAGTAGATCACCAAGCCGAAACCGATTTTGTTGATGGCGTCACCGATGTTGTACACGACGTCCATGTCCACGGGGATGCCGTCAACGAAGTCGTACCAACCCTCGGTTCCGATCATGTAACCGA
>WTJL01000166.1 GCA_011524845.1 Flavobacteriales bacterium
AGCATGCGGTTGATCTCGTTGGTGCCTTCGAAGATGCGGTTGATGCGGGCGTCGCGGTAGGCGTGCTCGGCACGCGTCTCCGCGCTGTAGCCCATGCCGCCGTGCACTTGCACCGCTTCGTCAACCACGTAGTCCGTGACCTCCGAGCCGAGGATCTTCATCATGGCGCACTCGGGCGCGAAGGCCGCGATGCCCTTGAGCGTCGCCTCGCCCTTGTCCATGCCTCCCGCTGCGAGGTCGGCGATGGCGTCGTCGATGTTTTGGGTGGCGCGGTACACGGCCGTTTCCAAAGCGTACGTCTGAATGGCCATCTCGCCGAGTTTGTGGCGAATCGCCCCGTATTTGCTGATGGGACGTCCAAACTGCTCCCGCGCATTCGCGTACTTCACGCTTTCCGTGATGGCGTCTTTGCACGAACCAATGACAACCCCACCGAGCTTGATGCGCCCGATGTTGAGGATGTTCACGGCAATCTTGAAGCCCTTGCCGCGCTCGTAGAGGAGGTTTTCGACGGGCACTTGCACGTCGTTGAAGAAGAGTTGGCGGGTGCTCGACCCTTTGATGCCCATCTTCTTCTCTTCCGGATTCATCGTGATGCCTTCGTAGCCTTTTTCGAGGATGAAGGCGCTCAGGTTCTCGTCGTCGTCAATTTTGGCAAACACAATCATCACGTCGGCAAATCCGCCGTTGGTGATCCACATCTTTTGGCCATTCAGCACGTAGTGGGTGCCGGCCTCGTTCAACTTGGCCGACGTCTTGCCGCTGTTGGCGTCTGAGCCGCTTCCAGGTTCTGTCAAGCAGTAGCATCCTTTGAGCTGGCCGGTGGCCAAACCTGGGATGTACTTCTTTTTCTGGGCGTCGTTCCCGTAGTACAAAATGGGAAGCGTGCCGATGCCGGTATGGGCCGAGAAGCTGACGGCGAAGCTGTGCGCGCCGCCCATGCTTTCCGTGATGAGCATGGTGCTCTTGAAGTCCAAACCAAGTCCGTCCAACTCCGCCGGCACCGAGCTTCCGAGCAGTCCGAGTTCTCCGACTTCTTCGAGGAGCTTGGGCGTCAGGCCTTCTTCAAGGGCTTCGATGCGTTCGAGGTTGGGAATGATGCGTTGGGCCACAAAGTCGAGGCCGGTTTGGAGCATCATGCGGTGTTCTTCGGTCCACTCTTCAGGCGTGAAGATTTCATCTGCACTCACGTCACGGATGAGGAATTCTCCGCCAGTGATGGCCTTGGTGGGCGTGGGGTTTCCAGTGGTCATGTCGTTGTGGGTTAGAGCATTTCAAAGACGCCTGCTGCACCTTGTCCGGTGCCCACACACATCGTGACGATGCCGTGCTTGGCGCGTTGGGTTTTCAATTCGTTGAGAAGCTGCACGGTGAGCTTGGCTCCGGTGCAACCGAGGGGGTGTCCAAGGGCGATGGCGCCGCCGTGGACGTTGACTGTCGCGGGGTCGAGGTCGAGCTCGCGAAGCACCGCGACGCTTTGGCTCGCGAACGCTTCGTTCAGTTCGTACCGCGCGATGTCGGCTGGAGTGAGGCCTGCCTTTTTCAACGCCTCTGGCACGGCGTAAATCGGACCGACGCCCATGATGCGTGGCTCGAGGCCGCTGACGTGGTAGGACTTCAAGCGCGCAATGGGCTCGACGTTGAGCTCCTTCAGCATGCGCTCGCTGACCACCATCACAAAGGCGGCACCGTCTGAGGTCTGCGAACTGTTGCCGGCCGTGACCGAGCCGCCTTCGGCGAAGACGGGACGGAGTTTGGCCAAGGCCTCTGGGTTCGTGCCGCGACGGACGCCTTCGTCGGTGTCGATGATGTGCTGGCGTTCCTGGCGCTTTTCGTTGTCGTCCAGGTACACCTCGTTGACTGTGATGGGGGCGATGCCCGACGCAAAGGCCCCGCTGTCGATGGCCGCCGCCGCTCGGGCATGGCTTTCCACGGCGAAGGCGTCTTGGTCCTCACGCGAGATGTTGAATTCCTTGGCGACGGCTTCGGCAGTCAGTCCCATGCCCCAGTACCATTCTGGGTTGTTTTTGGCCACACGAGCGTTGGGCACGATGCGCCACCCTCCAAAGGGAATGGGGGTCATGGTTTCAATGCCGCCGGCGATGATGCAGTCGGCGATGCCTGCGTGGATTTTGGCCGAGGCAATGGCGATGGTTTCAAGGCCACTTGCGCAGTAGCGGTTGACCGTCATGCCAGGAACTTTCTCCGTGTCGAGGCCCATGAGCGACACCATGCGTCCGAGGTTGAGTCCTTGCTCGGCTTCCGGGGTGGCGTTGCCTACGATGACGTCGTCGATGCGTTCTTTGTCGAGTTGGGGGAAATCCGACATCAAACGACGGATCACTTGCTCGCCCAAATCGTCGGCCCGCAAAAAGCGGAACCCACCTCGTGGGGCTTTGGCGACGGCGGATCGGTATCCACCAATGATGTATGCGTCCATCAGTTCCGAAGGATTTTGCCCTTTTGAATCAAGCTCTGCATGCGCTCAAGGGTCTTGCGTTTGGTGCAGAGTTCGAGGAAAGCCCGACGCTCGAGGTCGAGGAGGTATTGTTCGCTGACGTCGGTCCGTGCGCTGAGGTCTCCTCCACACATGACGTAGCCGAGTTTTTCGCTGATCAATTGATCGTGCTCCGAGATGTAGTTGCCCGAGGCCATGGAACTGGCACCGGCATAGACAATGCCCATGCCTTCTTGGCCCATCACGGTGATGTCCTTGCGCTTGACCGGTTGGGTGTAGCCCTGGTCGGCCATGGCGAGCGCGGCCGCTTTGGCACGCGCCAACTGGTCTCGACGATTCACCACGACTTCGTCCACGCCTTCGCGCAGGTAGCCGAGTTCAAACGCCTCGTAGGCCGACGTGGCCACCTTGGCTTGTCCAATGGTCAAGAAGCGTTCGCGCATGGCGTTGATGCGAACGTCTCCATCGCTGAGGCCATCGTGCAAGCGAAGCACAAATTCCTTGGTGCCACCGCCGCCAGGGATGAGGCCCACCCCAAACTCCACCAAGCCGATGTAGGACTCGGCATGGGCGACCACTTTGTCGACGTGGAGACACACTTCGCAGCCGCCGCCCAAGGTCAATTGGTGCGGGGCAGCCACCACGGGGATGCCGCTGTATCGCAGGCGCATGGTGGTGTTTTGGAACATGCGAATGGCGTAGTCCAATTCGTCCCACTCCTGCTCCACAGCGAGCATGAAAATCATGCCCACGTTGGCGCCCGCGGAGAAGTTGCCGCCTTCGTTGCTGATGACCACGCCACGCCATTGGGGGTCGCTTTCGGCGAGGTCAATGACCTTGTTCAGGCCCTCGATCACTTCCGCGCCGATGGTGTTCATCTTGGTGTGGAAGGCGATGTTGAGGATGC
>WTJL01000012.1 GCA_011524845.1 Flavobacteriales bacterium
TGTGATTACCCAGACCCATGCCCAGGTGACTTCACCGGCGATGGCGAGGTGGACGTCAACGACTTGCTTGACTTCTTCCAGCTCTGGGGCAACGTCTGCGAATAAGACTTCGCCTGATTGAAAAGGGAGCGGGCCACCTTCGGGTGGCCCGTTCTTATTTTTGGCCCTTCAATCCCTGCTGTCCATGACCCCTCAAGACGATGCCAAGAAAGAGCAGCTGCGCGCTCAGTTGAACGACACGCACACGTGGCCATGTGTGTTCAAGTTCAAATTCATCATGCCTTCAAAGCCTGAGAACGAAGCGACGCTCCGGGCCATCTTTGGTCAGGGAGCCCAATTCCAAGTCCGGGATTCGAAGAACGGCAACTACAGAGCCGTGACGGTGGACGAAACCGTCAGTGGCCCAGACGACATTTTTGCACGCTACGAAGCCGCGTCGTCCATTCCTGGCATTTTGTCACTCTGATCCATGGAAACGCTGCAATGGACCTTGTTGGTGGGCCTTTTGGCCATGGTGGTTTACGTGCTTTGGGCGCGTCTTCGCGCCTCGTACGCACGAGGTGTGGCCCCCCAAGTAAAGGTGGATTGGGAAGGGGAGGCCGTGGTGGTCACCGAAGCGTCGTTGGACGTGCAAGTTCGGGTCGTCCAAGCTGACGACATTTCCGTGTCTTTGGTGGATGCCCAAGGCACAGTGGTGCATTTGCATGAAGGCCCACTTGAGGCGGGGGTCCATGCCTGGAGTGTGTCCCGTCCAGAAGAAGGTCAGTGGATGGCCAAACTCACAAGCGAAGGCCACAGGTCAGAACGTCGCATTCAGTTGTGACCCGCGGTCACCACGAAGGGTGTCACATGCGTTCAGGCATGTCGATGCCCAAAAGTCCCATGCCATTGGACACGGTGGTGCTCACCGCCGCGCACAGCGCCAGCCTCAATTGACGGAGGTTGTTGTCCTCTTCTTTGGCGATGGGGTGGTCCTGATAAAAGCTTGAGAACGCCTTGATCAAATCGTAGCAGTGGTTGGCAATCAAGGAGGGGTCGTATCCCGCGGCGGCTTCTTCGACCACGCTGGGGAAGGCCAGCACGCCTGCGGCCAACGCGCGTTCCTCGGCATCCAACGGCGTGTCGGGTGCCCACGTCAATTCGGAGGGAACGACGTTGGCTTGTCTCAAAATGCTTTTGCAACGCACGACGTTGAATTGGATGAACGGAGCCGTGTTTCCAAAGAAGTCGATGCTCGATTTGGGGTCAAACATCATGGACTTGGCCGGGGCGACTTTCAGCAGGAAATACTTCAGCGCTCCGTGGCCGACTTGTTGGGCCAGCAAGGCCTTGTCCTCCTCCTTGAAGTCGTCCACCTTGCCGAGTTCGTCGGAGATGGCACGCGCGGTGCTCCGCATTTCAAGGAGAAGGTCGTCGGCGTCCACCACGGTTCCTTCCCGTGATTTCATTTTGCCCTCCGGAAGCTCCACCATGCCGTAGGAGAGGTGGTGGTTGGCGTCGGCTTGGGCAAAGCCGAGTTTTTTGAGGATGAGGAACAACACCTTGAAGTGGTATTCCTGCTCATTTCCGACGGTGTACACTTGACGGTCCAAGCCAGGGTGATCGTCAAAACGCAGGATGGCTGTGCCGATGTCTTGCGTCATGTACACCGCGGTGCCGTCCCCGCGGAGGAGAAGTTTCTCGTCCAACCCGTCCTCTGTGAGGTCCACCCAAATGGAGCCGTCGTCTTTTTGGAAGAACAGCCCTTGGGCGAGTCCATCCTCCACGTGCTTCTTGCCAAGCAAGTAGGTGTCGGATTCGTAGTAGAGCTTGTCGAAGGTCACGCCCATGGCGTCGTAGGTGGCGTTGAATCCTTCGTACACCCAACCGTTCATGGTTTTCCAGAGGTTCACCACCTCGGGGTCTCCGTCTTCCCAGCGCTGAAGCATGGCCCGTGCCTCTTGCATGATGGGGCTTGCGGCTTCTGCTTCTTTGGGGTCCATGCCTTGGGCAACTGCCTCGGCGACTTCCGCCTTGAAGGCTTTGTCGAAGGCGACGTAGTAACGGCCCACGAGTTTGTCTCCCTTTTCTCCTGTGGACGATGGAGTCTCACCGTTGCCCAGGTTCTGCCATGCCACCATGGACTTGCAGATGTGGATGCCACGGTCGTTGATGATTTGGACTTTCACCACGTCATGGCCAGCGGCCTCGAGGATGCGAGACACGCTGTAGCCCAAAAAGTTGTTGCGCAAATGCCCGAGGTGCAGAGGCTTGTTGGTGTTGGGGGAGCTGTACTCCACCATGACCTTGGGCTTCGAGGACGGAGGAGCAAATCCCCAACTGGGGGCGCCCACAGCGTCGTGCAAAGCCTCCGACCAGCTCTGGTGGGTGAGGGTCAGGTTCAAGAATCCCTTCACCACACTGTACGCCGAGATCCAATCTTGGGACGCCACGAGGGCTTCGCCGAGTTGTTCGGCGGCCACATGGGGAGGTGCGCCGGCCATGCCTGCGAGGGGGAAGACCACCACGGTGCGGTCTCCTTCAAATTCCGCGCGTGTGGTTTGGATTTGGATTTGGGCGTCGGATGGACGCTTGCCAAAAGTGGCTTCAAACGTGTCGAGCACAGCGTGGTGCAAGCGAGCGTCAAGGAGATGAATCATGCGTCTTCGGAAAGGTCTTGGGAGGTGGAGTCGAGGGGGAGGTGAACTTCGGCCATCATGCAGCGCGCTGAACCGCCACCGCACGTTTCGATCGTGTGAAGGCTGTTGTGCACCAAGGTGCCAAACCCTCCCAACGTCTCGCGCTGATCGTCGGTCAAGGCGCCATGGGCCGCTTCACTCATGACGATGAGCATGCCGCCCTCTGCGGTTTGAACTTCGAGCATGTTTCCGGCGAAGGCGTTGATCTGGTCCTCTGTCAAGGCGATGACGGTCAACCCGTCCCCTTCGAGCGATTCGAGGAGCAGCGCGCGGTCGTCGGGGTGGTCCACGCAATCCAAGCACACGGCTGCCCAGCCGGTGCCGATGGCCATCATCACGTTGGTGTGGTAGATCGGCATGCGTGTGTCTCCCACCGTTTGGAGGGCTTCAAACACCACGCCTTCGAGGTCCATGGCGTCGCACCAATGCTCAAACGCTGCTCTGTCGGTTCTGGGACTCAGGGCCGCGTAGGCTTTGCCGTGGATGCGGTCGAGCACCATGCTGCCTGTGCCTTCCAAAAAGGCGTCGTGTCCTTCAAACTCGGTGAAGTCCACAATCTCGTTCATGGCAAAACCATGGGCGTGGACCAAGTCGTGGAGAATGTCCTCCCGACGCTCCAAGCGGCGGTTGGGCGCAAACATGGGGTAGAGGCCGACTCGTCCGTCTGCGTGAAAGCTCACCCAATTGTTGGGGAACAAGGCGTCGGGCGTGTCTGTGGAAGGGTCGTCGTCCACCACGATGACGTTCACGCCGCGCGACCGCAAATCCTCGACCATGCCGTCGAACTCATCGAGGGCCGCGTCATGGACGTCCTCGACGTCGGCGTCTTTTTGGTAGTGGTTGTTGCCAGCGGTTTCCTCGTTTTTGCGGAACGTGGCTGGACGCACCATCAAAATGTTGGACGTGCTTTGGGCGAGAGGTTGGCTCATGGCTTCAGGCTTGACGAAAAAGGGGCATGGTGACGCATCGAAGCAGGCCTTCCATTTTGGCCGTCTCCTGCATGGGGGTTGTGTGAACGCGGTAGCCCCAGGCCTTCAGTTGATCGTTGACTCGGCCAAACGTGGGACACGACACAACGTCTTCAGGGGAAATTGAAATCAAGTTGCACTGCATGTGGTACATCTCGGAGGCATCCACTTCAAGGAGGTTTCCTTGAAATGCATCGCGAAGGGCCTTTCTGTCCTCTTCGCGCTTGAGGCCGTCTGCGTGAAAAATGGCGTGTCCTCCGGCAAGGACGCTGAGGCAGCAATCCAGGTGCAAGGCGTTGGCCTTGGGGTCTTCGTCCGACTTGGAGAGTTGAAAGCCGCGCACGTTCCAGTCTGGGAATTCATCGCTCAGCCAATCCAGCGCAGCTTCGTTGGTCCGTGCCGTCGTGAAGGCATGGAAATCCTCCTCGGCGCTGTAGCCCACCCAGAGTTCTCCGTTCATGGGCATCACGTCTCCGCCTTCCACCCGAACACCCTGCGGAGGTTGACGCAGGTGGTTGGGATTGACTGAGTCCAGCAACGGCGAAATGCCTTGCCATTCTTGGGAGCGGTCAGAAATCATGCGGGTGACCACAAGCCGGTCGTCCACCACAGCTCCAACGTCGCGTGCGAAGATCTGGTTCACGTCTGGCAAGACGCGAGGCCGGAGCACCGTGACCCCATGGTCGGAAAGAAGGGTGGTCAGCCCATTCAGCTCGCTTTGACAGTCTTCTTCGGTGGGGAAGGTGCCGGCCAAGATGTGCTCCTTGGATTTGGGGTCGTACGATTCCTCCACGGAGGGAGTGCCCCCCATGGAGGCAGCGGTGCCCACCACCACGGTGTGCAAGGCATCCCATTCGTTGACCGCTCGGAGCTTCATGTCACACGTCAGTTCTTGTCGAAATGGTTGCGCTTGTGACGAAGAAGGTCGAGCATGGTTTCCTGCTTCATCATTTCAGCCGCGAGCTGTGGCGATTTGCTGATCTGAGGAGGGAGGAACATGCAGTGGAGGCTGTCGTTGCTGCTCAAGACGTACATGGACGACTCGGCATTCACCTCAAACTGTCGGATGTGGGTGGTGTCGCCGTCTTCGATTTGGTCGAATTCCACGTACTCCACGGCTTCTTTGCCGTATTGATCTTGCAGGGTGAGCCTCATGCCTTCAGGATTGCCCTCGAAGTTTTCGAAGAAATCGAGGTAGTAGAGCAGGTCCAATCCGAGCAGGGCCACCTTTTGGTCGCCTTCGTCCATCCAAGGGCTGACGTAGCGAATGTGGCAGCCGCCCGCCCGGTTGCGCAGGCCGTTGTGGAACCACTTGTCCATCATTTCTTTTTGGACAGTGAGCATGGCTGTGTCCGCGGTGCGGTGGCCAGGGAAATGCTCAAACATGGCGTCCCATTCTCCAATGTTGGAAAAATGGAAGTAGGTGTAGAGGTCTTCAAGCACCACGTCCAATGAATCCTGGCCCATGAAGCTGACCAGTCCAACGTTGTCCACGGTCACTTTCAGTGGATCGAGCTCAGGGCTCACCTCAAGGTCGGGCACCGGGACCGCCTGTTGAGGAGCGCCATCCGCCACGATGAGCTTGGCTTGGGTCTGAGACGAAGAAGGGGGCGTTTCGCAGCTCTGCAAGGCCATTGCGCCTGCCCATGTTGCCACGATTCCCCAAAAATGCACGCGTGTCCAACTCATGGCCCAAAGATACGGGCCTCGTGGTCGGTTGTCCCGGACTCAGTTGACGAAAAACGACCCGCCGTCCAAAGGGGATTGCTGGATCAAGCGCCGGGTGACTTCAATGCGCTCGAGCAAGGCTTGCTGCATGTCTTTCACCGTGGGCTGCGTCAGGATTTCTGCACGTTGCATGGCGTCGATGCCCAAATGTTGAATGAGCCGCACCAAGCCCTGGTTTTCGAGGTTTCCAACGTACATGTCGTGGGCCTTCATGTCGCGAATCAGGGCGTCTCTCGCTTCGGCGCAGGCTTTGCCCAACGGCCAAGCTGCCCACTCCTCAATGGGGTCGACTTCGCCCAAGGGGTAGGGAACCACCCCAGGGGTTTCGTCCATGTTGCGCAACCGAAACAACCCGGTGGACGTGACCGCCACATCTCGCTTGCCACCGGAGTGCCTTTTTTGGACGGTGACCAACCTCATGGTGGCGCCCACACGCCAGATTTTTTGGTCGTGCACAAACGGAATCCCAAACTCATCCACGTGCATGGCTTCCAGGTCGTTGAACAGGACTTGGTAGCGTTCTTCGAAGATGTGGAGCCCGATGGTTTCACCCGGCATGGGGAGCAGTCGCAACGGGAAGAGAGGCAAGGGCATCCCGCAGGTTACGATTTCCCTGCGTCGCAAATCGGCGAGAAGTCACCAAGCCCCCGGTTGTGGGGTTAAGGGTGCGCATCAGGGACGGCAACTCCGGCGTATGCGCGCTCACCGTTGCTGTACATGCCCTCGAGCAGCACACCATCTTGTCCGTCTCGTTGGGCCTGACGGACGGCGAGTTCCACGTCCTTGGACGTCAACACCGGTCGGCCGTCGATGCGCAGGAGGATGAATCCCCGTCTCAAGCCTTGACGTTTCCAAGCTCCATCCCTCATGTTCTGGACGATGAGTCCGCCGCGGAGCTTCAATTGTTGCTTCAAGGAGGAGGGAGCCTCTTCCAGTTGAACGCCCCAATGCTCGAGCACGTCTGGGGCTGGGGCAGGCGGTGCCGTGGGGGCTGACGCTTGGGGCACGGCGATCGGTTGGAGGTGCGATTTGTCGAGCTCGGTGGTCCCTTTTCGGTCGGTGAGGGTCACTTCCATCTGGCGCCGGGCGCCTTGTCGCCAAACATCCAGCCTCACCTTGTCCCCTGGTCGGTGCTTGGAAAGTTGTTCTTGCAACGACGGAAAAGAGGACACGTCGATGCCGTTCACGGCGAGGATGAGATCTCCTCGTTGAAGGCCCGCTGCTTCCGCACCACCTCCCGTTTGGATGGAGCCAATGCGGACCCCCGTGGCGCGAGCATCCACTTGGATTCCCAAATAGGCCCGTTGAACCCGGCCGAATTCCACCAGGTCGTGGGTCACCTTGGCCACAATGGAAGAGGGAATGGCGAAGGAATAGCCCGCGTAGGAGCCTGTTTGGGATGCGATGGCGGTATTGATGCCGATGAGGTTGCCGTCCAAATCGACCAAGGCGCCTCCGCTGTTGCCCGGATTGACTGCGGCATCGGTTTGGAGAAAACTCTCCACCGGATGGATGTCGTGGGACGCGTTGGATTCCAAGAGGCGGATGTTGCGGCCTTTGGCGCTGACGATTCCGGCTGTGACGGTCGAGGTCAAATTGAGCGGGTTGCCGACGGCCAACACCCACTCGCCGACGCGCACGTCGTCGGAGTTTCCGAAGGTCATGGCGGCCAAGGGAGCAGAAGGCTCAATCTTCAGGACAGCCAAGTCGGTGCTGGGATCGCTGCCGACCACCTCTGCAGGGTAGGATTGTCCGTTGGAGGTGCTCACCCGAATGTCGCGTGCACCTTGGATGACGTGGTGGTTGGTGACAATCAGGCCTTTGTCGTCCACGACCACGCCGCTCCCGGAGCCCTGCGCCACGCGGCCAGCAGCCATGCCCAACATGCTGAGCCAAGGGTTGCTTTGGTCGGGAACGACGGAGGCGGTTTGGACATGGACGACTGCATCCACCGACGCCTCCGCAGCCCGAACAAACGAGGTTTCACCTGCCGGCATGGCGGCAGAGCGAGGGACGGGCCAATTGGGGACAGAAGAAGAGGAGGCGTGGGCGGTGAGATGGTGAACCTCACGGTCGCCGGGCGTGGTGGCCACGCGGCCCATGGAGGCTCCCAATGCCAACAACAGGGTCCCGCCAAGGACCCAAGTCAAGGTCGTTTTCGCGTTCATGCGGAGAGGGGTTGTCTGGTTCAACACGAACAAAACAACGCCAAGCCGCCCGGCTTGGTGTGGCGAAAAATGTCAAGAAAGTTGAAAGGCCTCGGGCGATTTCACTTTCCTTGGGTCAACCCAATCTCTCGGAGCCGCTCCGCCAAGTATTCCCCCGCGGTGGTGGCAGGGTCCAGCGGCGACTCGCCGGGTTGAACGCATTGAGGCAATGCCGCGAGGCTCATGTCTGGAACAGGGTGGCAGAAGAAGGGCATGCTGAAGCGGGGTTGACTCCACAACTCGCGCGGAGGATTGACGACCCGGTGGGTGGTGGACTTCAGCTCGTGGTTGGTCAAGCGCTGCAACATGTCGCCCACGTTCACCACCAGGTGCTCTGGCAAGGCTTTGACCGCAGTCCATTCGCCTTCCTTGTCCATGACCTCCAGTCCGTCGGCCGACGCCCCCACCAACAAGGTGATGAGGTTGATGTCTTCATGCTGTCCAGCACGCACACTTGAATGGGGCTCGCCTGTGATGGGGGGGTAGTGAATCAGTCGCAGGATGCTGTTTCCGCCGGGCACGAACTGCTCGAAATAGGTCTCCTCAAGCTCCAAGTGAAGGGCAATGGCCCGAAGCATTTGACGTCCCACGTCTTCCAGGCTCTGGTACAAGGCGTCGGCCTGTGGGGCCAAACGAGGACATTCGTCCACCTCCGCGTTGGGGGGGTAATTGTCCATGTCGGCACCTTCAGGGATGCGCGTTTGTCCGACTTGCCAAAACTCTTTGAGGTCCGCGGCCTTCGAATCCTTGGCGTGCTCCGTGCCGAAGCTGACGTAGCCCCGCTGCCGGTTGTGCTCGGGATGCTCGTGCTTCAGTTTGGTCGAGTTGGGCAGGGCAAAAAACGCCTCCGCCTCCGCGTACATGGTGTCGATGACCTCAGGCTGAACCCCATGCCCTGAAATGGCGGCAAAACCCACCGACCGATAGGCGGCCCCGAGGTCGTCCACAAAGGCTTGACGTTGTTGGGCGGTGCCGTGGGTGAAGTGGCTGAGATCAAGGGTAGGAATGCCTGCCACAAAATCGAGATGGGCGACGGATGCAGGTGGGTTTTTCATGTCGACACGGGATTGTGAGGGACAAGTTCGGAAACCTCAGACTTCTCTCGGCTCGGAAACGCGACAAAGAATGTCGGCCAAGGTCGTTCCGTGGGTCTCCCAGGAGAATTGAGCTTCCATGGCTTGCTTGGCGCGCTTGGCCATGGCGTGGTTGGCCTCGGGTTCACCCAGCATGCGGTCAATGGCGTCCGCGAAAGACGCCGCATCGTGGCACACGGTCGCATGTCCTGAACTCGGCAGATTGAGCGGGGCAAAGGCGTGAGGAGACAGCACACATGGAACCTCCGACGCCATGGCTTCGAGCACTTTGTTTTGAAGTCCCGTTCCTATGCGGAGGGGTGCCACAAACAATGTGGCCGATCGGTAGACCTCGGTGATGTCGTCCACCCATCCAGTGACGGTGACGCGGTCGGACGCCAGGGCTTTGACACTGGCCTTGGGTTGAGCCCCAGCAAGGACGATGCGTACAGTGGCGTGTTGGATCAAGGGCAGGATGTCGTCCACCAGATGGTGGGCCGCGTCCACGTTGGGCGCGTAGGACATGTTGCCTGTGAACAACACCACTGGATCGCGGGTCGGCCGTTCTTGGGGTGGAGAGAACGCGGCCAAATCCACCCCGTTGGGCACGAGTTCAATGCGGTCGCGGTCACGGTGGGGGATGAGCAGCCGGTCGTTTCGAGAAATGATGGTGGTGGCGTCGAAATAATCGAAGATTCGGGATTCATAGCGCGCCAGCCGTGTGCCCTCCGATCGGAACAACCACCGCAACGCTCGAAGCCCGAGCCGGGTCTCGGAATGGGCGCGTCGGTGCATGCCAGCACTCAAGGCGTCCATGTAGTCCAGCACTTTGGGGACGTGGTGGAGGTCCTTCACGTATTCTGCGCAGCGGATCAGTTGACAGTAAAGAACGTCGGGTTGCGTCTTGTCCACCAGGTCTCGGACTTCGCGCAGGGCGGCGCGTTCGGTGAACCACACCAGCTGGAAGGGGAGTTGCGAGGTCCAAGACCACGCCATGCGCCACAGCCGCTTGACCCATGAAAGTTTGACCACGTGAAGGCCATGAAGCCAGGGCGCCAAGGCCTCGCGTTGTTCGGCGGTCAGGTCGCGGTGACTCAAGCAACAAAGGGTCACCTCATGCGATTCACTCAAATGTTTGAGTTGATGATACAAGCGGAGTTTGTCCCCTTTTTCAAGCGGAAACGGCACGCGTGAGGACACGACAAAGACCTTCATGATTCCACCCAGGATTTCAAGTGGAGGGTCAAGGTCTTGGCCCTTGCTTGGTGACCGAGGTGTTGAAGGGCCCATGCCCGACCTCGTGCGCCAAGTGCCTTGGCCTCGTCGCCGTGGGTCAGCAGGTGCGTGAGGGCCTCGGCCATGGCGTCCTCGGTGTCGGCCACGATCACCTCCTGCCCAGAGGTCAAGTCCATGCCTTCCATGCCCTTGGAGGTGGTGACAATTGGGCGGCCAGCGGCCAAGGCCTCTGCGAGTTTGATGCGCATTCCGGAGCCCGCGTGGAGCGGAACCACAACCACGTACGGTGAGTCGTAGGTGGCGGCTGCGTCGGCCACTTCACCCAACACCTCGATGCCCAGGTCGGAATCGGAGGTCCAATGCTCTGGCATATGACGCCCCGCCAAATCGAGCCTTGCGTCAGGAAGAGTTCGCCGGACGTTGGGCCAAACCTCGTCTTTGAGCCATTGGACGCCTTGAAGATTGGGTGCCCAATCCATGGCCCCCAGATGAAGCACTGCACTGGGACGTTCTTGCATGGCGCTGTGGGGCCGTGCCTCCACGTCCAATCCAAAGGGAAGGGCAATGACGCGGTCGGCCAAGTCTTTGTCGTGGCGGGCAATGGTCTGTCGAATCCAGGCCGCGTCACGCTCCGTGATGGCCGCGATGGCGTCCACGGATTGGAGGGACTGGATTTCTTCATGTTTCAACTTGCCTTGAAACAGGTGGAGCAGCCACTTCTTGGGGCCACGCTCCATGCCCTTGGACACTTCCTCCCAAAGTTGATGCTCCACGTTGTGGGCCCTCAAGACAATTTCAGCGTCGCTGAGTCGGCGGATGGCCGGGATGTACGACGTGGTGAAGAGCGACTCCAACAAGACGACGTCGTAGAGGTCGGCACGAAGGGCGTCTTCAATGGCCATTTCCATTTCCGGCACGTGAAAGCGACTCAAGTGGTAGCTCTCGCCCGTCACCACATGGCTCATCGCGTCGCGCACGTTCAACTCCGTGTCGGCGAAGACCGCTTGGAATTGGGTTTGGGCGAGGTAATCCGCGGAAAGGGCAGACGCCACAAAGGGGTGCTTGTGGGTGTGAAGCGTCAACACCTTGAGGGTGTGTCCCTCTTCGAGCAATCCCGTGGTCAGGCTGTCCATGGCGATGCACCCTCCATCCACCGCGGGGCGCGGGGGCTTGTGGCAGATTTGAAGAATGCGTAACGGCTTGCTCATGGTGTCGGTCGCGAAATTAGGACGAACCCCAACGTGGAATCCAACGGCGTTCTTGCGTGGTGCTCCACAAGAGCAACAGGGCAATGGGCAACAGGGTCAGGGTGCTCAGCCACATGCCAGACCAAGGGGTCAAGGTGCCCACCTTCACGAGTTGCTCACCCAGCATGGAGAGGGAGTAATAGAGCAAGAACATGCCGAGAGCCAACAGGGTGGGGACGCCCAAGCCGCCTCTGCCCACGAGGGCGCCCAAAGAACTCCCCACCAAGAACAACACCATGCATCCCAGTGCCAAGATGTACTTGCGGTGCCACTCAATGTCGTGGCGGTGTTGGCGGAGTCGTTTTCCTTCCATGTTGGAGATGGCGTTCTCCAGGCTCCGAATGTGGTTGCGGGCGGCCTCTTTGGCCTTGTCAAAGGATCGGCCTCTGGACACTGGAGACAGCGCGGTGTGCCAAGGAGACAGGGGGGCGGCTTGAGGCGTGACTGCAGCGTTGGCGTACCAGCCTGTGGTGTCTGCCAGCCGTTCGAGGTTTCGCCGTCCGTAGCCCACCAGATCTTGTCGCTCTTGGACCAAGCTTTGTCGCAGCGAGTCGCTGTGGTGGTCCAATTCACTCAGGTTCATGCGCTCGTACGACCTGCGAAACAGGTCTTCGTTGGCCATCGAAAAGTCCAAGCTGTGAAGGGGGATGCGCAGGGTTTGCTTGCCAAATCGGCTGTGGATGTGGGGGTGCACGCGCTCCTTTTTTCGGGAAAGGGTCTCTTGGTGTTCTTCGTAGCTCACGCCGTCCTCAAGTTCCACGACGAGGGCGCCGTCTCGTTGGGCCATCTGTCCGTGTTGGGCGTGGACGACAAGCACGCTGCGTCCCTTGGGGTCGCGGTGGTCGTGAATGAGCACGTCGTCCAGCGATCCGTCTGGATGTTTGGTGCCCACCCGAATGGAGAATCCATCGATGCCGTTGTAGAAGACCCCTTCACGGATGTTGAGGGCGGGCTTTTGTTTGGTCACAGAGTAGAGGAGGGCTCTGAACCTCATGTTGGCGGCGGGCCATCCTGTGTTGCTGAACCACAAGGCGCCGCTGCAGATGACGGCCATGCACAGGACGAGGGGGCGGAGGATCCGCAGGAACGACATGCCAGAGGCCTTCATGGCGGTGAGTTCGCTGCGTTCGGCCAAGTTTCCCATGGCCATGATGGAGGCGACGAGAACGGCGAGCGGCAACGCAAGGTTGACCAGCCGCGCGGACGCGAACACCATGAGTTTGAACACCACCCACAGGTCCAGCCCTTTGCCGATCAGGTCGTCGGCGTACACCCACAAGAACTGCATGTCCAAGATGAACAGGGCCACAGGGAGGGTGACAGCAAAAGGGCCAAGGAAGGCGCGCAGCAAGAGACGGGACATCCGCACACCGCGAAGATACTCGTCGGAACTCGTGTACCTTGGCGGGCAAAACCAAGAACCCATGCGTTTCACACGATTTCTTTTTTCAGGCTTGACTGGCACCGCACTGGCCACGGCCTTGTTCCTCTCCAGCTGTGCTGGACCTGCCCATGAAGGGGCGGATTTTGAAGCTGCCCCTGCGACGGAGTCCACCGCAAGTGCCCCAGACGAAGACGGGTTTGTGTGGAAGACCGAGCAATTCGCCGACCTGAAACTCATCCGCTACCAAATCCCAGGATGGGAGCAGTTGAGCGCCAAGCAACAGGCCTTGGTGTACTGCCTGAACATGGCCGGTTTGAGCGGACGCGACATCATGTACGACCAAAACAACCGCTACAACCTTCGCATTCGCCGCCTCCTCGAGGACATCTACGTCAACTACGAAGGGGACCGCAACACCGTCGGTTGGCAGGAATTTGAGGTGTACCTCAAGCGCATCTGGTTCTCCAACGGCATCCATCACCACTACGCCAACACCAAGCACCAGCCTGGTTTCAGCGAAGCGTACATGGACCACTTGCTTGCCGAGACAGGGAACGCGTTGGACGCTGAATTGCGCGGCGTCATGTTTGACCCTGCGGTGGAATCCAAGAAGGTGGAACAAGACGGCACCAAAGGCCTTGTGGAAAGTTCTGCCGTGAACTTCTACGCACCCGACGTGTCCACGGAGGAGGCCAAGGCGTACTTCGAGTCCATTGCGGACAAAGAAGACCGCAGCCCCGTGGAGTATGGGTTGAACAGCCGTCTCGAAAAGGACGCCGAAGGAAAGGTTTTTGAAAACGTCTACAAGCTGGACGGCCTCTACGGCGAAAGCATTGCCGAGATCGTCAAATGGTTGAACGAAGCCATTCAATACGCGGAAAACGACAAGCAAGCCGCGGCGTTGCGGAACCTCGTGGCCTACTACGAGACGGGAGACCTCGAGAAGTGGAGCCTGTACAACATCAACTGGGTGC
>WTJL01000109.1 GCA_011524845.1 Flavobacteriales bacterium
AGACCATCACGGTTCAGGACACCACCGCGCCTGAGTTCACCTTCGTCCCTGCCGACTACACCGTCGAGTGCTCGGATGAGATGCCGATGGACGACGCCACGGCGTCCGACAACTGCGGCGAGGTGACCATCGAAGTGTCCAGCGAGACCACGGCTGGCGATGCTGCGGGCAACTACACCATCGTTCGCACGTTCACTGCTACGGACGATGCTGGCAACAGCTCTTCGGCAACGCAGACCATCACGGTCCAGGACACCACCGCTCCTGAGTTCACCTTCGTCCCTGCCGACTACACCGTCGAGTGCTCAGACGAGATGCCCATGGACGACGCCACGGCGTCCGACAACTGCGGCGAGGTGACGATCGAAGTGACAAGTGAGACGACTGCTGGTGATGCTGCGGGCAGTTATACCATAGAGCGCACGTTTGTGGCGACGGACAATGCTGGAAACAGCAGCACAGGCACACAGACCATCACAGTTCTTGACACCACCCCGCCGGTGATGCTGTCCGAATTGTCCGATGTCACGTTTCAATGCGGTGACGACATAAGCCCTGCGGTGGTCGAGTTTTTTGACAACTGCTCTGACACAGTGACTGTCGACATTATAGACATCACCACCCTTGGGGACTGCGAGGGCTCCATGACCGTAGAACGAACCTATACGTTGACCGACCTAAGCGGCAACAGTTCGTCGGTCACCGTGACCCTTAATGTCGTGGATACATTGGCGCCTGTTTGGACCAGTACACCTCCGGATGTTTTGTTGTCTTGCGACGATGACCTTCCCTTGGATGAAGCCATGGCCGAGGATGGATGCAGTGCGGTCCTTGTCGTCCTTGAGCAAGACACATTGCTGAGCGATGCCACGGGGAACTACGAAGTTAGCCAAACTTGGTCCGCCATGGACCAATGTGGAAACGAGACGTTTTATTCTCGCATTGTAACGGTGATTGATACAGTTGGGCCTACAGTGATTCTGCCTGCAGATACAACAGTCTCATGTGACACGTCAATTCCAGCACCTGATCCTGTTGTATTCGACAACTGCGGCGAAGTCACTTGGACGGTGACCGAAGAGTGGATTCCAGGGGAATGTCCCGGATCTGGAACTTGGGAACGGCTGATTCTTGCCGTCGACGATGCGGGCAATTCTGCCGACGCCACTCAAATTGTTCATGTTGTCGACACCGTGGCGCCCGTCATTGACACGTGGCCCGCAGATCTCGTGCTGAGCGATCCTGCGAATGTGCCGGACTGTGAGTCCAATGCCCTGATTTGGACGGACAACTGCAGCGACGCTGTGGTGGATTGCGCCACCGACACCATTGAAGAATTCTGTCCTGGATCGTATCTGCTTGAACGGACCTACACCGTCACCGATGCGTGTGGCAATGTGGCTTCCGTGCAGCAGAGCATTTTGGTCGAAGATGTCGAAGGCCCTGTGTTCGAAGACCTTCCAAATGAGGTGACCTACTCATGCGACACCACCTTGTCTCCTCCAACCATCGGCGAACTGACCATCACCGACAACCAGTCGACGATGGACGACATCTTGGCCGATGTCCTCGAATTGGACAGCGAAGGCAATGACTGCAGCAGCTTCACCACCTTCCGCTACACCGCCATGGACGGTTGTGGAAACATGACGGAGGAGTTCTACACCCAAATCAGAGAGGACAACGGTGCACCCGTGCTGACGACACCTCTGGAAGACCTAGAATTCACTTGCCTCAGCGAAGTGCCGTCGTTTGACGACCAAGTGTTCTTGCTCGACGTGGAGGATTGTCAATCTCCTGCAGATGGCGGTACAGGATACGACGTGGGGCTGGTGGCGACCGCCGTGGATGAATTTGAAGGAGGTGACTGCACAGGGCCCGATTGTCTGTTGACGCGGACCATCACCGTGGACGACAACTGTGGAAACGTTGCGATGTTCGAGCAGGTCATCGTGGTGTCAGAGCCCCCCACTGTGCCTGAATTGCCCACGGGCTTCTCTCCCAACAACGACTCGTTCAACGACGTGTATCGCATCCGAAACGCAGGACCTGATTTGGGCTTGCCCCCGTGCGACTGGTTGGACAACACCACCTTCACCGTGTTTGACCGCTGGGGAAGTGTTGTGTACCTGTCCAACGACGTGTCCATCCCCTGGGATGGAACCAATTTGAATGGAAGGCCATTGCCCGTGGGCACCTACTTCGTGGTGTTCGAAGCCAATGGTTCAACCTACCGTGCCACTGTTGATCTCCGCCGCTGATGTTCACGCCCAACCTTACCCCCAACTCCATGTCCACTCGTATCTTTTTATCGACATTCGTTGTCGTCTTTTGGATGTCGGCCTTCTCGAGCTACGCTCAGCAAGACGTTCTCACCGGACAATACCTGTTCAACGGCATGCTCGTCAATCCGGCATATGCCGGAGCCTCAGGTCAATGGGAAACCATGGCCATGCAACGATTGCAATGGGTCGACTTCGATGGCGCACCCAATACTGGCATTGTCTCCGGGCACGGTACACTGGGCGATCGCGAACTGGGAGTGGGCGGCATGCTCGCACTGGATGCGGTCGGCATCACGTCCACGTTTGAGCTTTCAGGACACGCCGCCTATCACCTCGACATGGGAGAAAGCGATCTGAGCTTTGGCCTGCGTGGCGGAATGCTTCAGTACCGCGCCCAACTCGGCGAAGTCGACGTCATCGACCCCTCGGATCCCGTGTACCAAGGGACACAGCTCAGTGCTTGGGTTCCTCGCTTTGGTTTTGGGGCTTTGTTCAGGAGAAACAACTGGTTCGCAGGGGTATCGGCCCCCATGCTTTTTGTGTTTGACAAAGCTTTGGACGGTGGCATTTCGCCTTATTACAGGAACCACATGTACCTGCAGGGAGGCATGAACCTGAAAGCCAACAGCTGGCTCACCCTAGCACCCTCCGTGTTGTTCCGTTCGACACCTAACATTCCATCGGTGCTGGACTTCAATTTGGTGACCACCGTGTCAGAATCTTACACCTTAGGGCTGGGATACAGAACCGGCAACAGCTTTGTTCTTCTTACCCAATGCCGAATCAGCAACCAATTTCGCATTGGTTACACACGGGACTTCACGACTACGGACATTCGGGCCTACGCAGGTGGCACTCACGAAATCGTGTTGGGATGGGACTTGAAACCACGTGTCAAGGAAACCATGCCATTGGGGATGTGACGTCGAATGACAACATTGAGAAATGCAAAAAAGGGCAAGCCATCTGGCTTGCCCTTTTTCCTGTCGACACTTGAAGCGATCAGCGAAACGCCACCCCCAAGTACTGCGCGTTGCTTCCCAACTCCTCCTCGATGCGGAGCA
>WTJL01000191.1 GCA_011524845.1 Flavobacteriales bacterium
TGGGGCCAGAGAGCTTTTCCACCTTGGCGCGAACCACCTCGGGCTCCGCCTTGGCTGCAGGAGCTTTTGCTGGCTCTTCAGCCTTCTCTTCCGCCTTGGGAGCAGCAGGGGCTTCTTCTTTCGTTTCGGCAGGTGCCTCGTCCTTCTTGGGCGCGGTCTTTTTGGCCGTCTTCTTCGGCTTCAGCGCCTCCAAATCCACCTTGCCCACCACCTTGGGACCTTCTGTTGCAGGAGCTTCGTCCTTGCTGGTCTTGGCTTCTTCTGCAGCAGGCGCTTCGGCAGATGGTGCCTCGTCCGCTGGAGCCGCAGGTGCCTCCGCAGGCTCTGACTCGGCAGGAGCTTCCGCCGGCTTGGTGCGCTTGACCACAGGCGCAGCCTCGCTCTTTTTGAATTGACTCAGGTCAATTTCAGGTTCCTCCTCCTCTTGCTTGGCCACGGCACGCTTCTTGGCGCTGGCGAGCGTGATGCTCTCCCGCTCCTGAATGGTGGCGGCACTGGCTTGGGCCTTTTGCTTGGTCTCCTTGTCGCCCTGGAAGTTGGACTTGACCAAGGCATACGTCTCGGGGTCCAACTTGGTGTTGGGCTTGGCCTCGACCTCGATGCCTTTGGACGCCAAAAACTCAACCACGGTGGTCATGCCAAGGTTGAACTCGCGGGCGACTTTGCTCAGGCGTACAGGTTTGTTTGATTCGGCCATGTAGGGAAAATTCTGTGTGAAATTAGGGACAAAGGGCTTGGGAGGGAGCGGGGTGCGAGGCGCGTTGTCGGCGCCGAGTTATGGATAACTTATGCGTCCAGCTCCGCCTTCAAAATGGAGACCACTTCGCGGATGGTTTCCGCTTCGAGGTCTGTCCTTGTCACCAAATCTGCTTCGTCGAGGTTCAACACGGAACGCGCCGTGTCGCAACCGATTTTGATGAACTCGTCGAGGATCCACTCGTCGATTTCGTCGGCAAACTCCTTCAATTCCACATCTTCTGCCACTTCGTCGTCTTCGCGGTAGACGTCGATGTCGTACCCCGTCAAGAGACCGGCAAGCTTGATGTTGTTTCCGCCCTTTCCGATGGCCAAGCTGACTTGGTCTGGCTTGAGGTACACCTCTGCCTTGCCCGTGTCGGCGTGAAGGGCCATCGACGTGATTTTCGCAGGGCTCAGTGCGCGTTGCACCAAGAGTTCTTCGTTGGCGGTGTAGTTGATCACATCGATGTTCTCGTTGCGCAACTCGCGAACAATGCTGTGGATGCGAGACCCCTTCATGCCGACGCAAGCGCCCACTGGATCGACGCGGTCGTCGTACGACTCCACGGCCACTTTGGCGCGTTCACCTGGCGCGCGCACGATTTTCTTGATGGTGATGAGGCCGTCGTAAATCTCAGGCACTTCCATCTCGAAGAGGCGCTCCAAGAATTCAGGGGCGGTACGGCTCAAGATGATGCGGGGGGTGTTGTTGCGCATCTCCACGGCAGCCACCACGGCGCGCACGTTGTCGCCCTTCTTGAAGAAGTCGCCGGGGATTTGGTGTTCGCGTGGCATCACCACTTCGTTGTCTTCGTCGTCGACCAACAACATTTCGCGCTTCCAAATCTGGTAGACCTCGGCAGTCACCACCTCGCCCACGCGCTCCTTGTACTTCTGGTACAACGCGTCTTTCTCCATGTCGAGGATGCGGCCGGCCAAGTTTTGGCGCAGGGACAACACGTTTCGACGGCCAAAGCTCTCGAGCTTGATTTCTTCCGAAAGTTCTTCGCCCACCTCAAAGTCGTCCTCCACCTTCAGAGCCTCGCTCAACGCGACTTCCACGTTTTCGTCTTCGACCTCACCGTCTTCGACAATCTCGCGGTTGCGCCAGATCTCCAAGTCGCCCTTCTCGGGGTTGATGATGATGTCGAAGTTTTCGTCCGACCCGTATTTCTTGATGATCATGTTTCGGAAGACCTCTTCCAAAATGGCCATCAAAGTCTCTTTGTCGACGTTCTTGAATTCCTTGAATTCTGCAAACGATTCCAGCAAGTTCAACTGCATGTTGACTCAGGTTTGGGGGCTTACGCCCGCGGTTTGTTGTTAAACGAGATGATCACTTTTGTCCAATGCACATCGGCGAAGGCGAAGGTGTGGTCCTCCTCGACCCATTCCTTGGCCTTCCGGCCTTCGATGCGTCGCTTTTCGCGGGTTTGAACCACGAAATGGTCCTCCTCCACACGCGTCAACACACCTTCCAGCTTGGCGCCTTCCACCGGCATCACCGCCACCTCTCGGCCTACGTTTTTCACGTATTGGCGGTGCAGCTTCAGCGGCTGGTCCAAGCCAGGAGACAACACGTCCAAGGAAAAGTCCTGCAACTCGCGGTCGAGCGACGATTCAATGTGACGGCTCAAGCCCATGCAAAACTCGATGGAGGTGTTTTCGTCGTGGTCGACGATGACACGGATGTTGCTGCCGTCGGACACGACGACGTCCACGAGGAACCCTGGGGTCCCAGCGAGGTGCTCCTCTGCGAGGCTTTGGATGTGCTCTTTGTTGATCACGGCTGTGCTTTGGGGTCCAACTGAACGACGGCTCGAAACTTTGTGGGACAAAAAAGAGGCCTTGTGGCCTCCATCCGTGTCGTCGTCTTGTCTTTCCGGTGCAAAAGTACACAATTAAAGCCTTCCGTCCTACCTTCACTTCATGTCGTACATCCTGCGCATGATTGACGAAGGAGAGCACCAACACCAGGACTTCAAACTGCGTGTGGACGACCCTCAGAAAATTGCCAAGACCTTGAGCGCCTTTGCCAACACGGAGGGCGGTCGGTTGCTCATTGGCGTGCGGGACAGCGGAGAGGTGGCCGGCTGCAACGTGGAGGAAGAATTCCACATGATCCAATGCGCGGCTGAGATGCATTGCAAACCGGCCATTGCGTTTGAATCGCAGGTTTGGAAACACGGATACCTCAGCGTGCTGGAAGTGAAAGTGCCACGAAGCCCCCAGCGCCCCCACTACGTCGAATTGCCCGAGCGGGCGGAGCACACGGGGAAATCCAAGGACCGCTGGCAGGCTTTTTTGCGGAAAGACGACAAGATCCACAAGGCTTCTCCGGTCATGATCAAAGTGTGGAACTACGAAATGCGGATGGACCGTTCCGAGTTCCGCTACGACGAATACGTCGGGCGGCTGTTCAAGCGCTGGCGCGACGGCCATCACCTCCGGTTTCCACAAGTGGCCCGCACTGCGCGGATGGAATTTGAAGACGCCGAGGATTTGTTGGCGCTGCTGACCGTGTGGGGCATCGTGGAAGGGAGCTACGGCAAGCAGGGCTACCGGTATGGGCTCGCCTCCGAAGAGGCGCTTTCGCTGCTCGAATCGGAAGGGGCAGAAGCGTTTCGCTGGAAGCACGCCGGGTGACGTGCACACTTTCATTCTCCGTCCCGGACTTCGCCCACAATATCCCGACCTTCGTTGCGTCATGATGTCGTCCATGCACCGATTCAACCTCCTCTTCTCCGGCCCATTTCTTTCGGGGCTCTTGTTCCTTGCGCTGGGCTCGACGACCCATCTCGTCCACGGCCAGTACGAAGTGTCGAGCTGGAGGGACCACTACCCCTACGGTTTGGCAGACGAAGTGGTCGTGGCCAACGGGGTGGTTCTCGCACGCACGCCCCACGCCCTCTTCTCGGTGGACACTGCCACCTACGAAGTGGCGCGCCTTGTCAAAGGTCAAGGCCTCTCTCAAGGCAACCCCTCCGCCATTGGATACGACGCCCAGCGCGACCAGTGGATTGTGGCCTACGAAGACGGGGGCATCGACCTGCGCGACGCATGGGGCGTGACCAACATTCCCGACCTGCGCATCGCCCAAGTCGTGGGGAGCAAGCGGATTCACGCCGTGGCCGTCGAGGGGGATTTCGCCTACCTCGCATCGGCGGTGGGTGTCCTCGTGCTCGATTTGACCAAACAAGAAATCGCCGACACTTGGCGCCTCACCTCTCCCGACAACCCCATCGACGCAAGGTGCGTGATGGCGCACGACGACCTGTGGTTGGTGGGCACGGACCAAGGCGTACTCGCCGCGCCCCGCAACGACCCCTTCTTGGCCAACCCCGACCGCTGGAGCGCGTGGGAAGCTGCCCCCGACTTGGGCCCGGTGCTGGAACTCAAGCGCTTCGCCGGGTCGTGGTGGATGGCCACGGAGACGGAAGAAGAAGGACTGGCCGTGGTGTGGCGCGGCACAGAAGACGGCGTGTGGGACGTGATGGAGGGATGGAACGACAGCGGCTTGCCCTATGGCGGAATGGCCGAGGGGCCCTGGATTTTGGGGGCCAACAACGCCCGACAACAAGGCCTCCTGGTGGCGTCGTGCTGTGACGTTTGGGGATGGGACATGGAAGGCGACAGTCGCCCCTTGGGCCAAGCACTCCCAGCGTTTGCGTCCGTCCAAGACCTCGCCATGGCTTCCGGAGACGATGAAGGACGTGTGTGGCTGGCCAGCACCGTTGGAGGGGTGGTGACGTGGATTCCGGACCCATCGGAGGCCAGCATCCCCACCCGGACCAACCGACCCTTGGGTCCGCCCAATGCAGCCGTGCGCCGCATGGACTGTTGGAACGACAACCTTTGGGTGGCCACAGGTGCCGTCAGCGCATCCTGGACGCCGCAGTTCAGGTCCGACGGCCTGTACCAGTACAGCAACCGCGAATGGCATGAGCCCGCCCTTCCGGAGAGTGCCAACGACATCGCCGACATCAAGGACATCATGGACGTGAGCATCGACCCGACCGACCCGAGCCATGTGGTGCTGTCGTCTTACGAGGAAGGCTTGTTGGAGTTGAGAGACGGCGAGGTGGTGCGCGTGCTGAATGCCGACAATTCGAGCATCGACCTCTCCGAAGTGGGCGGATCCCCACGCTCGGCCGTGAGCGGGGTGGATTTTGACACCGACGGCAACCTGTGGTTCACCACGCCTTGGACCACCCAATGCCTTCACGTGATGACGCCCGATGGCGAAACCACAAGCATGGACTTGGGGGATGAAGGCCAAACCTTGCTGTTTGGCGATGTGGAGGTCACCCGCGACGGCTATGTCTGGGTGGTCTTGCCAAGAGGTCGGGGGGTGTTGGTGTACGACCCTGCAGGCACACCAGCGGTGACCTCGGACGACAATTGGACCATCCTGACCACGGCGCAAGGACAAGGAAGCCTTCCCTCCAACGACGTCTTCTGCATTGAGGAGGACCTCGATGAAGAGATTTGGGTGGGCACGGCCAACGGGCCCTGTGTGTTTTACCAGAGCGCCACGGTGTTTGGGGACGACGTCAACGCAAGCCAAATCCTCATCTCCCAAGACGGCAACCTCCAGTACTTGCTGGAAACCGACGTCATTCAGAGCATCATCATCGACGCCGGCAACCGGAAATGGGTCGGCACTGCAGGATCGGGGGTGTATGTGCTCGCGGCAGACGGCTTGACGACCGACCATCACTTCACCGTGGACAACAGCCCCCTCCCCTCCAACGACATTCAGGACATCGCGATGGATTACGGCTCCGGGGAAGTCTACATCGGCACGGCCAAGGGCCTGTTGTCGTACCGCGGAGAAGCCACCAACTGGGACCGGGACATGGCCGACGTGCGCATCATGCCCAATCCCATTCGGGCAGACCACACGGGGCCCATTGTCATCGACGGTCTCGCGTACCAAAGCACCGTTCACATCACCGACGCGGTGGGGAACCGGATTGCGCAGCTGCGCAGCGACGGCGGCCGCGCCACCTGGGACGGCATGCTCGGCAACGGGCAGCCCGCCCCCTACGGCGTGTACCTCGCGTTCGCCACAGACCGAAACGGCAAAGAAGGTGCAGTCGTGAAATTTGCGATCATCCGTTGAGCATGAAGTCACCCCGCCTGCCCCGCTCGAAGATGCCCAAGGTGGGTACGACCATTTTCACTGAGATGTCGGCCTTGGCCGCCGAATGCGGCGCCCTCAACATTGCGCAAGGATTTCCCGATCTCGACACGCCGCCCGCATTGCGCGCCGCAGTGGCCCGCGCACTGGAGGAAGGGCACAACCAATACGCCCCCATGGCGGGGAACCTCGATCTGCGCCGTTGGATCGCCGACTCCTACCATGCCGGCGCAGGCTACGACCCCAACCGAGAAATCACCATTGGGGCCGGCGCTTCAAGCGTGCTGTATGCGGCCATGACGGCGCTGTTGCAGCCCGGGGACGAAGTGGTGGTCCAGGACCCCGGTTACGACCTCTACATCCCGGTCGCAGAATTGAACCACGCCCATGTGGTCCGCGTGCCGCTCCTGGACGACGATGGCAACATGAACGCGCAAGGGTTGGCGGACGCCGTCGGCCCCCGAACTCGTTTGGTCATCCTCAACAGCCCCCACAACCCCACGGGGCGCGTCACAACGTCCGCCATGCTCGATGCTTTGGCCGATGTGTTGGACGGCACCGACGCTTGGCTTTTGAGTGACGAGGTGTACGGACCGATGGTTCACGACGGCCGGGAAGCGCCCGTTCCTTGGCGGCACCCCCGGCTTCGCCCCCGCACGCTGGTGGCTGGAAGCTTTGGCAAGCTCTTTCACTGCACAGGTTGGAAATTGGGCTGGATCGCCGCCCCGGCTGACCTCACGACCGAGCTTCGGAAGGTCCACCAATACGACGTCTTCAGCACGGGTGCACCCATTCAAGCCGGGCTGGTTCAGTACTTGCCTACGCGAGAAGCCCAAGAGCACCTGGAGACGGTGGGCCCCATCTATGAAGCCAA
The DNA here is from genome assembly GCA_011524845.1 of Flavobacteriales bacterium. GTDB lineage: Bacteria > Bacteroidota > Bacteroidia > Flavobacteriales_D > Sanyastnellaceae > UBA11663. The sequence goes on from WTJL01000191.1 coordinate 6,756, forward strand.
ACGCGACCGCTTGCTTCGAGGCCTCGAAGGCACGGGCTTCACCTGGGTCCCCGCAGAGGGAGGGTATTTCCAAGTCGTGGGAGTGAGCGCCTACCTCAAGCCCGGAGAAACCGACGGCGACTTGGCCCGGCGCTGGACGAGGGAGCACGGCATTGCCACCATTCCCATGGACGCGTTCGGACGGCAGTGGGAACCGGCCGTCCGTTTGTGCTTTGCCAAGGAAGACCACACCATCGACGACGCCATCTCCCGACTCAAGGCCATTCCCGTCGAAAGACAGACCACTGAGCCCACCTCCACCTCGGGCCGAGACCAAGGTGAACCTTCCGCCAAGGAGCCTCTGCGTGTGATGGCCATCCAGGCCGATTTGGCATGGCAAGACCCCGAAAAAAACCGGGCCCAATTCGAGGCTGTTCTCAAGAAAGAATGGGCCACCTCGACCGCAGACGTCGTTGTCCTTCCTGAGATGTTCACGACGGGCTTTTCCATGGACCTGACCCATGCAGACCGCTTGGACGAGAACGGTCTGAGCTCCACCTCACGTTGGATGTTGGACCTCGCCCAAACCTACGATGCCGCAGTGGTCGGAAGCGTTGGGGTTCAAGACCATGAAGGACACGCCTCCAACCGCATGTGGATGGCCACACCGGAGGGCGACTTGCACGCCTACGACAAGAGGCACCTCTTCACCTTGGCCGGTGAACACCGCACCTACCGGCCGGGAACAGAACGTGTGGAAGTCATGTGGCGAAGCTGGAAGATCCTTTTTCAAGTGTGTTACGACCTGCGCTTCCCCGCCTTTGTGCGCAACCACGGCGCGCAACCGTACGACCTTGCCGTGTACGTCGCCAATTGGCCTGAACCTCGCCGCGACGCATGGCGCACACTGCTGCAAGCACGCGCCATTGAGAACCAATGTTTCGTGGTGGGGGTCAACCGTTCAGGCACCGACGCCAACGGTCACCGTTACGCCGGCGACAGCCTGGTCGTGGACCATGCCGGACACGTGCTCGCCGATGCGGGGGGAGAAGGCCTCCCTGCAGTGTTGCGGGCCACACTGGACGCCTCGAACATGGAGGCCTTCCGCCGGAAGCTGCCGTTCTTGAACGACGCGGACCGGTTTGGGGTACGCTGATTCAGCGCAAAACCTCTTACTTGAACGCGTTCTCGCCTGTGATGTCGAGACCCGTGATCAGCAAGTGAATGTCGTGCGTGCCCTCGTACGTGATGACCGACTCGAGGTTGGCCATGTGGCGCATGATGGGGTACTCGTTCATGATGCCCATGCCGCCCAAAATCTGACGCATCTCACGCGCGATGTGGATGGCCATGTCGACGTTGTTGCGCTTGGCCATCGAGATCTGAGCGGAGGTTGCGCGACCCTCATTGCGCAACACTCCGAGGCGATGCGTGAGCAGCTGCGCCTTGGTGATCTCTGTGATGGCTTCCGCCAATTTCTTCTGCTGCAATTGGAATCCGGCAATCGGACGGCCAAACTGCGTGCGCTCCTTGGCGTAGCGCAACCCCACATCGTAGCAGTCCAAGGCGGCTCCGATGGCCCCCCAAGCAATGCCGTACCGTGCGCTGTCGAGGCAGCTCAAGGGCGCACCAAGACCTGAACGCCCGGGCAAAATGTTGGCCTTGGGCACGCGAACGTTGTCGAAGATCAATTCTCCCGTGTCGGACGCACGCAAGCTCCACTTTCCCTTCATGGTCGGTGTGCTGAAGCCCTCCATGCCGCGCTCGACGATGACACCGTGGATTCGGCCTTCCTCGTTTTTCGCCCACACCACAGCAACCTGTGCAAAGGGGGCGTTGGAGATCCACATCTTGGCTCCATTGAGGATGATGTCGTCGCCGTCTTCCTTGTAGTTGGTCACCATGCCCCCGGGGTTGGACCCGTGGTCGGGCTCGGTCAGGCCAAAGCACCCCATCCACTCGCCCGTGGCGAGTTTGGGCAGGAACTTCTGCTTTTGCTCCTCGGTGCCGTACTTCCAAATCGGGTACATCACAAGTGAGCTCTGAACCGATGCAGTCGAACGCAAGCCGCTGTCGCAACGCTCGAGCTCTTGCATGATCAATCCGTAGGCGATCTGGTCGAGACCTGCGCCTCCGTACTCCTCAGGGATGTAGGGACCAAAGGCCCCGATCTCTCCCAACCCAGGCAACAAGTGCTTGGGAAATTCGCAACGCTCGGCGGCGTCTTCGATGATGGGGCTGACTTCTTGCTTCACCCACGCACGCGCGGTGTCGCGGATCAACTTGTGCTCCTCGGTGAGGAGCTCGTCCATGTTGTAGTAGTCGTGGCCTTGGTAGAGGTCTGTACGCATGATCATTGAATTGCGCCCCAAAGATAACCCCTGCGACCTCCTCAGCGCTCACGCTTCGTTCTGTTCATACCAAGTATCGGTCAACAAGTTCCCGGTTTGGTACGCAGCCACCGCCATGGCGTCCACACGCTCGTTGAGAGGGTTGCCTGCATGGCCCTTCACCCAGTGAAAGGTCACCCGATGCTTGCGGTAGATGCGCAAAAACCGCTGCCACAGGTCGGGGTTTTTCTTGTCCTTGTAGCCCTTCTTCTCCCAATTGAAGACCCAGCGCTTCATCACGGCGTCGACCACGTATTTGGAGTCGGAATACACGTCCACCTCGACCCCATCGCGCGTCAAGGCCTCAAGGCCGACGATGACCGCGAGCAACTCCATCCGGTTGTTGGTGGTGAGCCGAAACCCCTCGCTGATCTCCTTCACATGCTCGCCGTACATCAGCAGCGTCCCGTATCCGCCTGGACCAGGATTGCCGCTGGCGCCGCCGTCGGTGTACATGGTGACTTTGGCCATGGTCAGCGCATGTGAGATTTGAGGTGCGTGCGGTCTCGCACGTCTGTGCCCTGGGCCAAACGAATGAGCCCTTCCAGCACTTGAGGATAATGGCGGTGCTCCAGCTCCATCACTTTCGCCGCAATGTCCTCGGGAGCGTCTTCCGGGCGAAGGTCCACTTCGCCCTGAAACACAATGTCTCCGTCGTCGTATTGCTCGTTCACGAAGTGGATGGTCATGCCTGACACGCTTTCCCCCGCCTCTTTCACCGCACGGTGAACGTGCATGCCGTACATGCCCGCTCCACCAAATTTGGGCAACAACGCCGGGTGAATGTTCACCATGCGTCCCTCGAACGCGTCGCAGACCTGCCCAGGCACCTTCAACAAGAAACCCGCGAGGGCCACCCAATCGATGCGGCGGCGCTGCAGGGCCTCGAGCAACGCCCCTGTCGTCATCTCCGCTTTGGGAATGTGGGATTCCTCCACCCCAAACTTCTCCGCCCGGGCCCGTACGCCTGCGCCGCGACGGTTGGTGCAGACCCACACCACGTCCGCCACCTCTGCCCCACTTCCCTCGGCGAAATGCGAGAGAAGGGCTTCGGCATTGGAGCCGGCCCCAGAGGCCAAAACAGCGATGCGTGCTTTTTCCTGCGGTGCGTTTGCCATCCTTAGAACTCGTAGTCTCCGAGGTCCACCAGGTTGCGCTCGTACGTTTCGACCACCGCTTCCATTTCTGTCAAACGTCCCTCCAGCGCCTTGGCTTCTGGCGCGTCGGCGTGGAAGTACTTCATGACGCGCACCAAGCGGTCGCCGATTTGAAGGGCAAACTGCAAGTCGCGTTCTGCCGCCAGGTAGTATTCCGCGTCGAGCGAGGTGATGTACGCCACCTGCTCTTCTTGCATGCGCATGAAGTGGTTGGTCACTTCTTGGGCCATGTCCCATGCATGGGCGCGGTCTTCGTCGGACAAGCCCACCGTGTTGGGCGCGACGTTCTCATCGCCCGCCAATTGCAAGTAAGATTCCGCCACAGGCATCATCACCCGGCTGTAGGGGACGTTCTCCTTGGGAGTCGCCTTCACGAGTTGATCGAGCACAGCCAAGGCACGCACAGGATCCTTCTCCTTGAGCAAGGTTTCTGCGAGGTTGCTCATCTGGAGGCGGACGTTGGTCACCATGCGGCGGTTGTTCTCGTCCATGTAGATGCCGTGTTCCACATCGTCCATGTTGCCCCACACCCACTTGTCCATCACGTTCTCGTACATGATGTCCGTGCCGATGGAGCCCAAGATGTTGGGGTTCTCGTTCTTGGGGTACTTGAGGGGCACCAATCGGTAAGCCAAACCCTCCAAACGGAAGTGCTCTTGCAGTCCGAGGTAGCTCTCCGGCCCCGTCGTCACAGCAAAGTAAATGGGACGTTCCCACTTGTTGTTGGCGATCATGTTGAGCGCCGCGTAATGGTTTTTGGTGATGTACGACGGCGTGGTGCCGCTGCCGTTGGACAGGGTCCATTCCACCGCATCCACCAAATAAGGCACCTCCTCCTCACTCACCAGTCCAGACTTCACCACCGCCGCTGAATCCACTGGGATGCGGAAGGTGTTGGACGGCAGAGAGAAGTAGCCCTTTTGGCCTGGGAACTGCTGCAAGTTGGCGTCGTCCAGCGTCAATGCCATGGCCTCGAGCAGGTCCACGGGCTGGCTCTTGCGCTCCACGAGCACCACGTCACGTGTGCCCTGACGGTACTTCTCCTCGTCCATCATGATGGGGAGAGGCGCACTCTCGTAGGCCCGACGACGCATCTGGTCGATGTACCAATCGGTGTTGAGGAGGCTCAAGTTGCACACCCGAACGTCGGTGCGGATGCCTTCCACCTCCTGGGCGTACCACAAGGGGAACGTGTCGTTGTCGCCGTTGGTGAAGATGATGGCGTTGGGTGCCAAAGAATTCAGGTAGTTCTTGGCCATGTCGACGCCCGTGCGACGTCGCGCGCGGCTGTGGTCGTCCCAACCTTCGGAGGCCATGATCAAGGGCACGATGGCGGTCAACGCCACCACCACCCCTGCCCGAACAGGTTCCCCGATGGACGTTTTGCCCAACGCCCAAGAGATGGCGTACAAGGCCGCGGCAACGATTCCCATGAACAAGACGCTGAAGGACAAAGCGTGCGACCCTCCTGCAAGGGTCTCCATCACAAAGAAGACCACGCCGGCCACCAAAGGCAGAGCCAATCCCTGCATGTGGGCCTTGACCTCTGGTCGACGGGCCGCTTCAAACAGCGCCATCACGCCCAAGCCAATCCACATGGCAAAAGCGTAGAACGACCCCACGTAGGCGTAGTCACGCTCGCGCGGTTGCAACGGCGTTTGGTTCAAGTACACCACAATGGCGAGGCCCGTCATCAGGAACAACAGCCCCACCACGGACGCGCCTTTGGGGTCTCGGAAGGCTTGGAACGCCAGCCCAATCAAGCCCAAAATCAACGGGAGGTAGAAGAAGCGGTTCCAGCCGCGGTTTTCCGTCATGGCTTGGGTCAGGGTGTCGCGGCTTCCCAAACGTTCCGCATCGATGAAATTGACCCCGCTCAGCCAGTTGCCGTCCATGAAGTCGCCATGGCCCTGTACGTCGTTTTGCTTGCCAATGAAGTTCCAGAAGAAGTAGCGGAAGTACATCCATCCCATCTGGTAGTCGGTGAAGAAGCGCAGGTTCTCGCCCTGCGTCGGCACCAACTCTTCCAAGGTGTTGGTCAACCGGCCTTCCGCTTGAAGGGCTCGGCGGATGTCGTCTTGGCTTCGGGTTTGGTTGGCCCGCTGCGTGAGGCGACGAAGGTCGTCTTCTTGGGCGCGCTTGGTGCGCTCCAAACGCTGGACGTACCCCTTGCCGTAGTCAAGTCCTCGGTCAAGTTGATCCACGATGTAGCCCGACAAGCTGGTGCGCATCTGCGGGTTGCTGAGGGGAGCCGAGTTCATTTGGCCCGTCTCGGGGTTGCGCACCAAGAGGACATCCTTGCTCTGCAACTCAAAGTCGGTGTCAAACCGTTGGCCGTAATCGGCAAACAAACGGCGCAACACCCGCTCGAGCTCCGGCTTGTCCATGCGGGCGCCGAGCACTTGCGTCTCCACGTGGGCCTTGAATTCAGGGCGTGTCATGGGGGTGTCCAGCAAGGGGCTCGTGTAGTACGTCGGACTGTTGAAGCCCTTGTAGTTGCTCCATTTCTTGTACTCGGCAATGTGCGTTCCCGTGGAGCTGTACATCCGTGGGAAGAGCATGGTGAAGTCGGAATTGTAGTTGGGCTTGGACCCACGCTTTTCCCCACTGTCCACGTATTCCTCCACAATGAAATACTTCTCGCCTTGGTTGGCTTCGACAAACTGCTCCGCGGCGTACTCGCCCTTGAAGCTCTTGACCCGACGGTTGACAGGGCCACGCTTCTTCATGACGCTGTAGCTCTTCACCCACGCGGGTTCTCCATCGAGATAAGGCTTGTCAAGCGCGGTGGGCGTGTCCCAAAACTGGCCTGTGGCCAACGGACGATCGCCGTATTGTTCCCGGCTGAGGTAGCTCAACAACGCAAAGAGGTTCTCTGGATCGTTCTCGTCCATCGGCGGGTTGGCCGCCGAACGGATCATGATGGTCGCAAACGAGCTGTAGCCCAAAAGCACCATGGCCATGCCGAGGGTCAGCGTGTTGACGGCCCACCACCCCTTGCGGTGAGAAAGGACAATCAGCGCCACCAAGGCCCCCACGAGCAATGCGAGGTAGACGAGGGCGCCAGTGTTGAACGGCATGCCCAAGTCGTTGACGAAGAACAACTCGAAGCTTCCTGCCAGCTGCACCGCCCCTTTGATCAAGGCCTCCTGCACAAATCCAAGAAGCACGATGGCCACCACCCCGGTCA
>WTJL01000125.1:0-8983 GCA_011524845.1 Flavobacteriales bacterium
CCAAGGAAGCCGGAGAAATTGCCGGCCTCGAGGTGAAGCGCATCATCAACGAGCCAACAGCCGCGGCTTTGGCATACGGTTTGGACAAAAAGTCCACCGACCAGAAAATCGTGGTCTTTGACTTGGGCGGTGGCACGCACGACGTGAGCATCCTCGAACTCGGTGACGGCGTCTTCGAGGTGCTTTCCACCGACGGCGACACGCACTTGGGCGGCGACGACTTCGACCAAGCCATCATTGAGTGGCTCGTGGACGAGTTCAAGAGCGAGAACAGCGGACTTGACCTCAGCAAGGACCCCATGGCCCTTCAGCGCCTGAAGGAAGCTGCCGAGAAGTCGAAGATCGAGCTCTCCAGCACCACCAGCTCTGAGATCAACCTTCCCTACATCATGCCCGTGGACGGCGTGCCCAAGCACTTGGTGCGCAGCCTGACCCGCGCGAAGTTTGAGCAGTTGGTCGACAGCCTCGTGAAGCGCTCCATCGAGCCTTGCATGAGCGCCTTGAAGGCCGCCGGCCTCGACAAGGGAGACATCGACGAGGTGATCCTCGTGGGTGGCTCGACCCGTATTCCTGCCGTGCAGGACGCGGTAAAAGCGTACTTCGGCAAGGAGCCTTCGAAGGGTGTGAACCCCGACGAGGTGGTGGCCGTGGGTGCCGCCATCCAGGGCGGTGTCTTGACCGGCGACGTGAAAGACGTCCTCCTCTTGGACGTGACGCCTTTGTCCCTCGGCATCGAAACCATGGGCGGCGTGTTCACCAAGCTCATCGACGCCAACACGACCATCCCCACCAAGAAGTCGGAAACGTTCTCTACGGCGAGCGACAACCAGCCCAGCGTGGAAATCCACGTGCTCCAGGGCGAGCGTGCGATGGCTGCGGACAACAAAACGATTGGCCGCTTCCACCTCGCCGACATCCCTCCCGCTCCGCGCGGTGTGCCTCAAATTGAGGTGACGTTTGACATTGACGCCAACGGCATCATCAACGTAGGCGCCAAAGACAAGGCGACCGGCAAGGAGCAGAGCATCAAGATCGAAGCGTCCAGCGGACTCAGCGAAGACGAAATCGCGCGCATGAAGGCGGACGCGGAAGCCAACGCCGATGCGGATGCCCAAGCGAAGGAACGCGCGGACGTGTTGAACCAGGCCGACGGTTTGGTCTTCCAAACAGAGAAGCAGCTCAAGGAGTTTGGCGACAAGATTCCCGAGGACAAGATGGCGCCCATCAACGAAGCCCTCGAGAACCTCAAGAAGGCGCACGGTGCGCAAGACGTGGACGGATGCAAGTCCGGAATTGAAGCGTTGAACACCGCCTTCCAAGCCGCGAGCCAAGAGATGTACGCAGCCCAACAAGCTGCGGGTGGAGCGGACGCCGGTGCCGCCGGAGATGCGAGTGCATCTGCGGACGGCGATGCCGAAGTCACCGATGTGGATTTTGAAGAAGTGAAGGAGGGTTAAGTTTCCCTTCCTGTGAACCGAAAGGCCCCGCCACGTGCGGGGCCTTTTTTTGTGCCCACCGTGAACTGCGTGCCAAGACACGTGTTCCACCTTTGCACCATGAGCGACCCCAACCTCGACCGACTCCCTCCTGCTTGGCGGCGCAACGCCTGGGCCATGCTGGCCGTGCTCGCGGCCACCTCAGGTTGGATGGCGTGGCAAGCGCTTGGGCTGGAATTCAACTACGACTTCGAGCAGTTCTTCCCGGCAGACCATCCTGAAACCACCTTCTACAGGGAATTCAGGGAGACGTTTGGAAGCGACAACGACTTCCTGATTGTTGGATTCGAAGGGGACAGCTTGACCGCCGACTTTCTGGCTGAGGTCGATGCCGAAGTCGATGCCCTCCGCGCCCTTCCGGGTGTGGAAACCGTGCAGTCTCCCACCCGTCTCAAACTTCCCGTGCGTGACCCGCTGAGTGGCATGGCCTTTCAGCGCCCCTTGCTCTCGTGGGACAACGACAGCACCCTGGCCAAAGACGTGACACGTTTGCGTCAACGGGACGACGTGATGGGCACGTTTGTGAGTCCAAGCGGACGGGCCGTGGCACTCACCCTCGAGCACACCGATGGACTGAGCAAGGCCGGATGCGACAGTTTGGCGGCAGCGGTGGCGGCGTGGGAGAACGACGTGCACGAATCCAAATCGTCCATCCTTGATGTGCACGTGTCGGGACGCGCCGTGGCCCAAGCCTACTACGTGGGCGTCATGGAGCGCGAAGTGGCGTGGTTTGTAAGCGTCGGCATTGTGCTGCTGGTGGCGTTTTTGTGGTTTGCGTTCCGCACCGTTTGGGGCGTGATGGTGCCGTTGACGGTGGTCCTGATGAGTGGCCTTTGGACACTTGGCATCATGGTCGCTACAGGCAAAGCCGTGGATGTCATGACCGTCGTTCTGCCCACCATCCTGTTCGTCGTGGGCATCTCTGACGTGGTGCATGTCTTGACGAGGTATTACGACGAGCGACGGGCCGATGCGACGCACCAAACGGCCATGCAACGCGCCTTCCGGGAGGTGGGACTGGCCACCTTTTTGACCTCGTTGACGACGGCCCTGGGATTTTTGACGTTGCTCACCAGTTCCATTGGTCCGGTTCACGACTTTGGTGTGTACGCGGCCGTAGGGGTCGGCGTGGCCTACGTGCTTGCGTTCACCCTGCTCCCGAGCGTCATGGTCTTGGCCCCTCCGCCCGTCATCTCCAAAAGTGGCACCGGCGTCTTTTGGAATGGAGCCTTGCACAAGGCCTTGCGATGGACCCTTCGCCACAAAGGCATGTTGGCGGTGGCTTGGGTGGGCATCGCAGGCGCTTCCGTCGTCTTGGGAAGTGCGTTGCGCGTGGACAACAAATTGATTGAAGACCTCCGGGACGACGATCCCTTCCGCAAGCAGTTTGTCTTCTTCGAACGGGAATTTGCAGGCGTACGTCCCTTCGAATTGTCCGTCACGCTTCCTGACGCCGCCGACAGTCCTGCCTCGTTGCAAGCCCTGGATGCTTTGGAACAACACCTCAAGGCCGACTACGGCGTCGGTGCCTTGGTGGGGCCTGCAACGGCGGTTCGAATGGCACACCGCGGGTACATGGGCGATCGCGAGGCATTCTACGCCATTCCAAAAGACGACCGCACCCTCGGCAAAGTCCTTCGCTTGATGAAGCGCTCGGGACAGTGGAACATGCTCGTGGCAGAGGACGGCCAAAGTGTGCGTGTGTTTGGCAAGGTGGAAGACACCGGCTCGCAGGCGATTCAAGTCAAAAACGACAAACTGGACGCGTGGTGCAAAGAGAACATGCCCGAAGGAAGCTCGTGGAAGGTGACGGGAACGGCACATTTGGTCGACGTCAACAACGCCTCGCTGGCCTCGGACATGGTGGGCGGATTGGGACTGGCCTTGGTGGCGGTGGCCATCATCGCAGGCCTGCTCTTCCGGAGTGGCGCCATGGTCGTGCTCTGCCTCATCACCAACCTCCTCCCCTTGGCCATGATTGCAGCCGTGATGGTGCTGATGGACGTGGACTTGAAAGTGACCTCGGGCATCATCTTTACGGTGGCGTTTGGCATTGCGGTGGACGACACGATTCACTTCTTGAGCAAGCTGAGGCTTCAATTGAGCCAAGGCCGAACCTTGCCCGTCGCGGTCAAACGCAGCTTCCTCGCCACTGGCAAGGCCATCGTGGTCACGAGTCTCATTTTGTGTGGCGGATTTCTGACGCTGACCTCGTCGTCGTTCCTCGGCACGTTCCACATCGGATTCCTGATCAGCTTGACTCTGCTGTTTGCCGTTGTGGCGGATTTGACCTTCCTGCCATGGATGGTCCTTCGTTGGTTTAAGGCGAAGGTTTGACGAACTTCCCGGCATGGGACATTCTTCTCGCCGTGCCTTCCTTCAAAAACTGATCGCCACGGGCGGCACCTTGGGGCTCTCCCCATGGACCCTCCAGTCCATGCTCACCCAACAGCCAAGCCCTTCGGGACTTCGTTCTGGTGAACCTGGCAGCGCCACCATGCTGTCCACGTGGAACCACGGCATGGAAGCGAATGCAGCCGGTTTCTTTGCCCTTCAACAAGGGGGAAACGCCATGGACATGATTGAGGCGGGCGCGCGCATTGTGGAGGCAGATGCCACAGGATTGAGCGTGGGCATCGGAGGATTGCCTGACCGGGACGGACACGTCACCCTCGATGCGTGCTGCATGGACCACACGGGCAACGCAGGTTCTGTCTGCTTTGTGCAGGGAGTGCTGCACCCCCTTTCTCTGGCACGCAAGGTCATGGAGGACACCCCTCACGTGATGCTGGCTGGCGCCGGAGCGGAACAATATGCCCGCGAACTCGGCATTGATGAGGTGGAGCTGTTGACAGACACCTCGCGTCGTGCTTGGGAAGAATGGCGCAAGACTTCCAATTACAAGCCCGTCATCAACATTGAAAATCACGACACTATTGGGCTGCTCGCACTGGATGACCAAGGCCGTCTGGCAGGTGGATGCACCACGAGTGGGCTGGCCTACAAAATGCATGGGCGCGTCGGAGACAGCCCCATCCTCGGCGCCGGGTTGTTTGTGGATGCCGAAATCGGTGGCGCCACGGCCACGGGACTGGGTGAAGCGGTGATGAAGACCGTGGGGTCGTTTTTGGTTGTGGAACTCATGCGCGGTGGCCGTTCCCCGCAAGAAGCATGCGAAGAGGCGGTGCTCCGCATCATGGACCGCATGCCGACCGACGATTTGCAGGTGGGCTACTTGGCCCTGTCGCGAGAGGGTGACATTGGTGGACATGCCATTCACGGTGGCTTCAACTACGCGCACACCACCGCCGAGGGCGGAAGGTTGATCGACGCGTCCAACGGCTGAGCTCAAGATGACCGTCCTGGCCTCTTCCTCCTTTTTCCAATGGTGGCGTTTGACACGTCCTTGGAATGTGCTGGCCATGGGGCTCATGGTGGGAACCGTCATGCATTGGCAAGGCGTGGAGTTGCGCGGGTTGTTGCACCTCGGACGGGTCGGCTGGCTGTTGGTGCCCATGCTCGTGGGGGCAGGTGGCAATTTGATCAACGACTATTTCGACGTTCGAGAAGACCGAATCAACAAGCCCGACAAGGCCCTTGTGGGCCGAACCGTCAAGCGAAGGGTCGTGATGGTGACCCATTGGGGCTTCACCGTGGCGGCTTTGGTCTGGAGTGCATGGCTGTCGTCGTCGGTCGCGTCCCTGTGGCCTTTCGTGATGACGGCCTCGTTTGCCGTGGTGTTGTCCCTCTACTCTCCCTTGCTCAAAGGCAGGGGCGCATGGGGAAATGTCGCCATTTCCATGTGCGTGGCAGGATTGGTGGTTTGGGGTGGGCTCGCATCGGCCCATTCAGATTCAGGTTTTCTTCCTTCCTCTTTGACATGGGCCATGGCGGGCGTTCTGGGCGGACTCAACCTCCTTCGGGAATGGGTGAAAGATGTCCAAGACATGGAGGGTGACCGAGCCGCGCGCCATCGCACCTTGGCCCTCAGACTCTCCGCCTCTCAGAACCGTTGGGGGTTGGTTTTGGGGTGCGTTGTCGGAATGGCATCGACGCTGGGCTGGCTGGTCCTCGCCGACCGACCCCTGTGGGCGATGGCGCTGAGTGGATGCACGGGGTTGGTGTGCGTGTGGCGTGCGTGGTCCGAGAACCCGCGAAGCCTTTCCGCCTGGATCAAGGTGTGGATGGGCAGCCTCTTCCTCGCTCTGATGTAAGCGTCCCACATCTTGGGGATCGGCCTTTCTGTGGTGGACCCAAAGGAATGTTAAGAGAATCCTTAACACCGGGTTTACAGTCCCGCCTCAGCTCCCTTGGACCTTTGCACAAAATCTGGAGCATGATCCGTTTTCTTTCTGTTTTGGCCCTGACCCTTGTCACCTGCGCTGCATGGGGACAAGGAGCCATCCGTGGCAAAATGACCGACGCCCAAACCGGCGAGACCCTCATTGGGGCCAACGTGGTGATCAAAGACCCCTACATGGGGGCGATGGCCGACCTCGATGGCAACTTCAGCTTGGAAGGCTTGGCCCCAGGCACGTACGAAGTGGTGGGCAGCTTCATCGGGTACACCCCGATCACGGAAACGGTGACCGTGGGCAACGATGTGGTGCTCCTCGATTTCAACTTGTACATCGAAACCTACGTCATCGAACAGGCCGCGGAGGTCGTGGCCAAGGTGGACCGTTCTCGAGATGTCTACATGGAGAACATCAAGAAGAAGAGTGCGGCCAGCATGGACTTCATCTCCAGCCAGCAAATCAAGCAAGCCGGCGACAGCGATGCTGCAGGAGCGATCAAGCGCGTTCCCGGCGTGAGCACGGTGGGCAACTTCGTGTTTGTTCGCGGGTTGAGTGACCGCTACATCAAGACCACGCTCAACGGTGCCGAAGTGCCTTCCATGAACCCTCGCCGCAACAGCATCGAGATGGACCTCTTCCCCACCAACTTGGTGGACAACCTGGTCATCATGAAGACCCAAACCGCCAACCTCCCAGGAGACTGGGCTGGCGCGTACATCAGCGTGGAGACCAAAGACTTCCCAGAGCAATTCACCCTCAACTACAGCTCCACGGTGGGCGTGAACGACCAAACGACGTTCCAACAGGTGCTGGGGTCCAACCAAGGCAGCACCGACTGGCTCGGCTTCGACGACGGAAGCCGCGCGTTGCCCAACGAAGTGGCCGGCGTGACGTCTGACGCATGGCCGTACCAGCAGAACGCCAACTACTACGACGCCCTCGTGTACCTGGGCTACGAGGAGCAACTCAACCAGCTCGGCATCAACCAAGGCGACATCGGATTTGGCCCTGGTCAAACCCCTCCCTTCCAAGTGTTGCCGCAGTTGAACAACAACGGAGGCGAATTGGTCGACTTGAGCGGTTCCAATGGGTTGAGCACCCTGATTTCAGAAGGCATGGAGCCCTTGGGAGCCGAGAACAACCTCCAGCTGACGCAGATTGGCCAGAGCTTCGGCAACACCTGGAACGTGCACCGCCGCACCGCGCCCATCAACTGGAGCCACAGCTTGAGCATGGGCAACCGCACGACTTTGTTTGGCCGTCCGTTGGGCTACATCGTGGGCCTTCAGTGGGGCCAAAACTTCAGCCACTACGAGAACGGCGAATACGGTCGTTACGCAGGCGGAAGCATTCAAGGTGACAGCCTTGGACTCGACCGCTACTACAACGACTCGCGTTCTGACGCGACGTACAAGTGGAACGCTTTGCTCAACTTGTCCTACAAACTCAACGAGTTCAACAAAGTGAGCCTCATGGCCATGCCCAACATGACGGGCACGTCGTCCACGCGCTTGCAAGACGGCATCAACCCTCGCGACCACGACGACTTCCAGCGTCAAATCACCCACCGTTACGAAGGCCGTGAACTCAACATTTTCCAAGCACGAGGCGAACACTTCTTGCCCGCTTCGGAAACCAAGATTCGCTGGAACGCGTCCCACGCTCAAGGCACGTTGAACACGCCGGACTTGCGCGTCTTCTTCAACAACTACCGCGTGGCCGACGGAGACACCACCTACAGCATCAACCAGAGCTTTTACCCTTCCCCCACGCGTTACTTCCGCGTCCTGAACGAAAACCGCACGGACATCAAGATGCACGTGGAGCAGCCTTTGGATGTCGAGTGGGCGGAAGACGCCAAATTCTCGGCAGGCGCCAGCTTTGTGCGCACCACGCGTGCCCACGAGGAGAATCAGTTTGGGTTTGAAAGCACCAACCAAAATTTGCTCAACACCGTGGGAGGCGACTTGAACGCCTACTTCTCTGAAGAGAATTTTGTGGTGAATCCGGAGAACGGATCGGACTACTTGAGCACGGTGTTGCTGACCGATTTGGTGAACACCGACGACGCCCACATGAATGTGTTGGGTGGGTACGGCATGTTGGACATTCGGAGAAACGAGCGTCTTTCAGGCAACATCGGCGTGCGTGTGGAAGCCGCGGACATGTACATCCGCAGCCGAAAGATTGACATGGTGGACGACCTCACCGAAGACCAAATCGAAAAGCTCCAAGGTGGGCTCAACGAACTGGACTTCATGCCAAGCGTGAACCTCACCTACGCTCTGGGAGAGTTGGACGCCATCAAGTTGACCAACTTGCGCATGGGCTACAGCCGCACCATCGCTCGCCCTGTGTTCCGTGAGAAAGCGCCTTTCCGCTCCTTCAATTTTGAATGGCTCGAAACGCTCAAAGGCAACCCCGACCTCGGCGAAACGACCATCGACAATGTGGACCTGCGATTGGAACGCTTCCCCAACCTGGGCGAAGTGGTAAGCGCGAGCGTGTTTTACAAGCGCTTCACTGATCCCATCGAACAAACGAGTGTGTTGGCCGCGGTGAACACCGAGTACACTTGGTCCAACGTTCCTTACGCCAACGTGTGGGGATTGGAGTTTGAAGGCCGGAAGCAGCTCGGAAACGTGACCCCAACTTTGGACAACTTCAGCTTGAGCGGCAACGTCACATTGATCAAGTCTGAGGCTCGCATTTGGGATGAGGAATTGGCCATGATTCGTGCCACAGACCCCAACCACCCCGACACGCGACCGTTGTTTGGCCAGAGCCCTTACATCGTGAACGCCATGTTGAACTTCCAAGGCGACAGCGCCAAATTCAATGCGGCTGTGGCGTTCAATGTCCAAGGCGACAAGCTCTTCTTGGTGACCGAAGGTGGCGCACCTGACATTTACCAGCGCCCCACTCCCCAGCTCGACGTCAACTTTTCGCAGCGCTTGGGCGACAACTTCTCTGTCCGTTTCCGCGCACGCAACTTGCTCAACCCTGTCAACCGAATGACCTACACCTTCCAAGGGGTCGATTACAACTGGTTGGCCAACACGCAAGGCCGGACGTACTCCCTGAGCTTGTCCTACACGCTCTGAGAACGCCCACCCACTGACCTTTCAAAAAGTCTCTCCTTTCCGGAGGGACTTTTTTTTGACCTGTCCTTAACAATCTGGTAAATGC
>WTJL01000125.1:9083-13369 GCA_011524845.1 Flavobacteriales bacterium
TGGACGGCTACGTCTTCGTCAATGGCGGACAAGCCTTGACCATTGAAGCAGGAACCATCGTCAAAGGTGCCGCAGGATCTGGTGTGGACGCCGCCGCCATGATTGTGGCCTCGGGAGGCCAAATTTTCGCCGAAGGCACGGAAGGCTGCCCCATCATTTTCACCTTCGAAGGAGATGCCCTCGACGGTTCTACGTCGTACAACACCCGCGGCCAATGGGGCGGCTTGATCGTGTTGGGTGACGCCACCACCAACTTTGGCGGACCCGCCCAAGTGGAGGGCATTCCAACAGACAACAACCAAGCCACCTACGGTGGAAGCAACGACGAAGACAACTCTGGGGTGTTGACCTACGTGAGCATCCGCCACGGGGGAACGCAGCTCGGCGCTGCCAACGAAATCAACGGCTTGACCCTTGCTGGCGTCGGTTCCGGAACCACCATCCATCACGTCGAAGTCGTGTCCAACTTGGACGACGGCATCGAATTCTTTGGAGGTTCGGTGACCGTGGACCAAGCACTTGTGGCCTTCTGCGGCGACGACAGCTTCGACTGGGACCAAGGCTTCCACGGCGGAGGTTCGCAGTGGCTCGCCGTTCAAGACCAACCCACGGGCGAAGGCGACCGTGGTGGCGAACTCGATGGCGACGATTCGGACGACAGCAACGTCAGCGCCGACGAAATGCCCTTTGCCACTCCCACCATCGAAGGTTGGACCATCGTCGGTGTGGGCGGCCAACAAGGCTTGCTGTTCCGCAACGGTTCTGGCGGTCACGTCAGCAACGGCCTGCTCTGCAACACTTCTGAAGGCATTGAGATCGAGGACAAAACCGACGAGGTGGAAGACGCTTACCAGCGATTCCTCGCGGGCGACTTGACCCTCACCAACATTGTGGTGACAGGCGGTGTCGCTGCCCTTGACTACGACGGAGATGCCGCGGACGGTGCCGACGTGCTCAACGCCTACGCCGAAACCAACGGCGTCGTATCAGGATCTGTGGATGGCTTGGACGACTTGTTCTCCTTCGACCCGAGCGGCACCTTTGCCATCGATCCTTTGAACGTGGAGGTGGGCCAAGGCTCTGGACATGCATGGACTGCGGGATGGACCTTCTGCGCCCAACGCGGCTTGTTCACCACGGTGACCAGCGTGGAGGATGTCGATCGCAGCTCCGCTGTGGACGTCTCCCTCTACCCCAACCCAAGTTCAGGAGCATGCGTGATGGATTTGCCAACCCAAGGCGTCTACACCGTTCAGATCTTCTCCAACATGGGTGCCTTGGTGGCTGAACGTACAGCCCAAGCCGGCCGAGTCCACATGCCCAACATGATGGCGGGAACCTACATTGTCGTGGTCTCGAGCAAGGAAGGCTCTGCGACCCGCAAGTGGGTGGTTCAATAAGACTTCAAGCGAATGAAAAAGCCCGGCCGATTGGCCGGGCTTTTTTTGTGCGAACTCATCTTGAATCACTGAGACACTTGCACGGTTTTGGAGACCTGTCCATCGGCAGTGCGCATCAAGCGCAAAGAAGGCAGGCCAGGAACAGTTGCGTCATTGGAGCGCCCCAGGGCATCCCACTGTCTTTCTGCATTGCCTTGCACAACGGGCAACGCCACCTCGTCGAGGTTGGAGATGTCCAAGGTGCGCCATGCCAACGAACCTGGGGACACGCCTACAGGCACCGTTGCGAGCCACTCTCCCTCTGCGGTTCGGATTTGGATTTCACCGTAGGTGACGTAGTCCGTCACACCGGCACACGTCCAACCGTAAGACGGATGGACAATCAAGCTGTACGCCGAGGGAGCGTCCGCATTCAGCACCGCCCCTTCTTCCCACACCATACTGGGGCCATCGAGCAAACGCAAGCCGTTTTCGCCACTGATTTGAACCGCCAATTTGGTGTCCACAAAGGCCGATGCGTTGCATCCAACGGAGACCCCATCGAGCGCGACCGTTTCCACCGAGGCCAAGTCACTCAAGTTTGCCCGCGTCACCGACGTGCTTGACCAATCTCCGTTGTTCACCGTGAACAAATCGCCATCGAGCACGTGCAAGGCCACAGGGTTCTTGGCGCCTTCACCGAGGTCCCATTCGCTGTAGATGTCTTCTTCCACATCCCAGCATCCCAATCGACCGACCTCTTGGCCAAAGGCCCACCCGTTGTTGACTGCAACGTACACCTTGCCGTTGTGCACCACCACTTCCTGACTTGGCAGAGTTGGGCCTTCAGTGGGCAACAACTCCCCTTCCAGTCCCAAGTCGTCGGCATCCAGCCACACCAAAAAGCTGGTGAGGTCGAGTGGCTGCCAGGCATCGTCCAGACCTCCGCGCGTGACGACCACCGTTCCGTCGTCAAGCAACGTCGCTTCCTGCGCTCCGAGCAATTCAACGTCGGCCAACATTTGGCCTGTGCTCAAATCCACCTTGACCACGCGGTTCTCCAAAACCACCAAGGCCACATCGCCCTGTATCTCCAGGTCTGTGGCGTACCCCACGTTGTCAAACGACAGAAGCTCCTCGTAGCTGAAGGACGTCAAGTCGATGCGCCCCAAGCTGGGAGGCGTTTCGTTGAGCACCCAAAGTTCATCTTGCGCCCAACTGGATGAAGTGAGCATTGTTGCCGCCGCCACACACAACGCTGTGGCGATGGGCAGTCGAAAGAATCGTTTCATGCCCCAAAGCTACCACAGTCCCGTCCGGTCCCCACCTTCATCTGACAGCGCTGCAATGGGTTCCAAAAAGAAAGGACTGCCCGTTGGCAGCCCTTTCCGTTGTTCCAAACGTCAGACTCGACGCTTGATTGAAAATCATCACTCGTAGACAGCTCCCCATGCGATGAGGAAGTCCAAAAGGTCTTGGGTTTGGACTTGGCCATCTCCGTTGAAGTCAGGACAGATGTTGTAAGAACAGCTGCTGTCGTCCAACGTGGCGAGGTGGTTGTAGTTGTACGCCTCCTCATCCGTGCAGCCGAGCCACACACACGATCCGGTGTCGTACTGAGCTGACGCATCGTAGTTGGATGCCGTCGGGTACGTGCAACCTGAGGTGCTGACGTCCATCTCTGCGATGCCCATGGCCACAACGGAGCAACCGTCCTGCACCCAATCCAATCCCCACTCTGGTCCGCTCGTGCCGTAGGCCACGAGGAATTCGAGAAGGTCTTCAAGCTGAACCACGCCGTCGCCGGTGAAGTCCGCACTTCCTGGTGCGTTGGTGCAGTCGCCGCTGTTGGTGTTGGCCAATTCGTTGTAGCTGCTGTAATCCGGCAACACACATCCCACGAAGTTGCACGTGCCATCGTCGTCGGTGGCAGCAGGTTCGTAGTTGATGGCGTTGGCGTAGGTGCAACCAGCCACTTCGTTGGCGTCACAGATGCCGTCGCCGTCCACGTCAAAGTCGCACACGCTTGGGCACACCCCGTTCACATCTGGGAACACACATGAGCCGTCGTTCAATGTGGCGCCTTCGTCGTAGTTGCATGCCCAAGAGACAATGCAGCCTGCGCAAGTGGCGAAGTCACATGAACCGTCGTCCACCTGTGCGGTGTAGTCGAAGTTGCACGCCGTTTGGTCCGTGCAACCGCCTGTCATGTAGGTGCAGCTGCCGTTGTCGTCCGTGGCGTTGGGGTTGTAGTTCAATGCAGACTCGTCCGTGCAACCTGGAACTTCATTGGCGTCGCAGATCAAATCTCCGTCCTGGTCCGAGAGGCAGTTGCCGTCGCAGTCCTGACCTGCAGGTGCGAACAAGCACGAGCCGTCGGGGTACAAGGCGTCGCCGTCGTAGTTGCACGCCGTGGGCGTCACACAACCGAAGCAACCCGTGAAGTCACAGCTTCCGTCGTTCACAGTCGCTGCTGGATCGTAGTTGCAGGCAATCAGCAACGTGCATCCGAACACATCGTACGTGCACTGGCCGTTGTCGATGGTCGCTTCAGGATCGTAGTTGGACGCACCGTTGTCCGTGCAACCCACGCAAGACGCGTATTCACACGATCCGTTGTCGGTGTTCGCCTCTGCATCGTAGTTGCAAGCGTTGGCGTTGGTGCAACCAAACGTCTGGCAAGACGCGTATTCGCAACCGCTGTTGACTTGAGCTTCTGGATCGAAGTTGCAAGCCTCCTCGTTCATGCATCCCACAGTGGCGCACAAGTTGCCTTCTGCGTCGAAGTACGAGCAAGGCTCTTCCATGCCGTAGTTGCAAGCGAGTTCATCGGTGCACTCACCGTCGCCTGGAGGCATGCCAAACAAGCAAGAGAAGTCACAAGAACCTGGCAGGTAGAAGTCTGCG
>WTJL01000218.1:0-1525 GCA_011524845.1 Flavobacteriales bacterium
ATGCGCGGGGAATTCGCCCTGTGGCCGGAATCGAAGAAGAGTGTCACGGTGGTGCTTCACGCCATGTCCATGGAGGAGGAGTGCAGCCAAACCGCGCAATTCGTCGTCCGGTCGCCGCGACCTGCCGTGCTTCAGAAGTACTGGCTGGGCAAGGTGTTTGAAGGCCGGGCCAACCCGCCCATTTTTGTCCGGACCGAGGCCGAGCTCATCGAAGAGGTCGCGTCCACACCGGGCGCGGTGGGCGTCGTGTACAACGCCATCCCGTCTCCGGACCTGCGCATCCAGGTGATCCGAGAATGAACTGGAGTTCCGTCATGGTCAGGATTTGGCTGCCATTTCTCATGGTGGCCTTGCTGCTCCTGTACTTTTTGGCGGTGTACGTGCCTGCGCTTCAGCAATCCACGCTGGAGCGGTTCTACATGAGCAAACTCCAAACCGTCGCCCTCACCGTGGACAACGTGGTGGGCTACGGCCTTGAGACGTACGACTTCAGGTTCATTTCTGCGGCCCTCAACGACCTCGACAGCGTGCCGCTTCTGGACCGCATGGGGTACTTCACCTTCGACCGCGACACGCTGGAAGTTCAAGCCCTCGGCGAAGACCGCTTTGGGCTGAAAGACCTGATGCGAGACGACGTGCGCCCGGACGACCTGGAGGCGTTGACAGGCTTCGCCTACCCCACGGTGGACGGCTACTTCAGCGACGGCCGCTTGGCGGGGGTCAGCGTGTCCGAGTTTGTCACCCTCATGGACGAAGCGCTGATCGCCACCAACAACATTTTGGAGGTGGATGGCATTGTCTATCAGTCGTTTGTGACGGGGTCGAGGGAGGAGTTTGCAGAAGAGTTGTCAGGTCTGCGCCAGCCGTTCATTGTGCTTCAGATTTTGTTGCTCGTGGGGGCGGTGTCGCTGTTCTACTATTTGGCTTTCCACATCTCGCGCCCCTTGCTGGAGATTGCCGAGGTGGCCAACGAGATGCGCGACGGCAACTACGACGTGCACATCGAAGAGGTCAGCGCGCTCAACGAAATGGGCATTCTCACCCAAGCACTGGGGCAGCTTCGCGACGACCTCCATGTGAAGCGTCAAGAGAACGACGAGCTGACCAACGAGATGGAATCCAAGATCGTTCAACGCACTGAGGAGCTGGAGCAGGCGCTGCAGGCCAAGGACGAGTTCTTGAGCACCATGTCCCACGAGATTCGGACGCCTTTGCACTCTTTGATTGCGATCGGCGACATGCTGAAAGCGAACGAGGACCACGGCAAGCGGGAGGAGTTGGTGCATTCCCTCAACACCTCGTCCAAACAACTGCTCGCCCTCATCAACGACATCCTCGACTTTTCAAAGATCAGCGCCGGCAAGCTGGACCTTCACCTCGAGCCCATTCCGTTGCAGGAGTTCTTCGACGAGTTGGTGGCGCCGTTCAAGGTGATGTCCAACGCGGACGTGGAGTTTGTGACGGTGTGGCCGGAAGATTTTGCCAAGGCGACGGTCATGGCCGACAGCATGCGTTTGTCCCAAAT
>WTJL01000218.1:1625-3274 GCA_011524845.1 Flavobacteriales bacterium
CGGAAGATTTTGCCAAGGCGACGGTCATGGCCGACAGCATGCGTTTGTCCCAAATTCTGCACAACCTCCTGTCCAACGCGTTCAAATTCACCGAGAAGGGAGAGGTGGTGCTGGCCGTCCGTTTGAGGGAGGGCAAAGGGTTCAACCAAGTCCGTCTTGAAGTCCAAGTCTTGGACACTGGCGTTGGAATCGAGCGCAACAACCTCGACCTCATCTTGGATGCTTTCACGCAAGAGAATTCCTCCATCAGCCGAAAGTTTGGTGGCACGGGGTTGGGGTTGAGCATCGTCAACCGGCTTCTGACCGTCATGGGCAGCCAGCTCCAAATCGAAAGCACGGTGGGAGAGGGGTCGATGTTTGGGTTTGAATTGGCGCTGGACAAAGCCGAGCGTCCCAACTTGAGCGTGGTGAGCGACGACGCGGGGGAAGAGGTGACGCTCGAGGGCTTCCGCATGCTGTACGTCGAGGACATGGACCCCAACCGCTTTGTGATGAAGGCCATGGTGAAACCTTGGAACGTGGACTTGGACATGGCGGAAAGCGGCCTCAAGGCGCTTGAGTTGGTGCGAGAGAACACCTACGACCTCATATTGATGGACATCCAGATGCCGGAGATGGACGGGGTGGAGACCTTGGCCCAAATGCACCTCCAGCAAGGTCCGTCGTGGACCACCCCTGCGGTGGCCTTCACGGCCCACGCCCAAGACAGCGACGTGATCAAGTACATGTCCGCAGGCTTCAAGGACGTCCTGACCAAGCCCGCCGGTCCAGACGTGCTCCGAACCTTCCTCCACCAATTCGTTGTGAATAAGTCTGTTGGGTGAGGTCGGTGGGCGTGACCATGGAATCGATGTTTGTGTCATGGACTTCTCTCATTCCATCAAGCCCACATTGCTCGCCTTGGCCGTGATTGGCACCCTTCTCGTGGTGGCTTTCCAAGCGGCAGCCTGAGCGGCGCGCAGCCCGGTGTGGACAACTGAAACCCCACTTGCGAGGTAGGATTGCCTACTTTGCAGGCATGACTTTCTCCAAATTTGAATGGAGTGCAAGGCTGTTTTGGGCCGCGATTGCACTTCTTCCGGGCCTGTTGATGGCCCAAACCGCCACCATTTCTGGAACCGTTGTGGACGCCGAAGCCCGGTACCCGCTCCTTGGAGCGACCGTGCAGGTGCTGACCGTCCCCGACTTGGTGTCCATGGCCGACCTCGACGGCCGGTTCACCCTTGACAACGTGCCATTGGGTCGCCACGCCCTTCAGGTGTCCTTCATCGGGTACGAGCCGAGGGTGCTCGAAGGCATCGTCGTGACAAGCGGGCGCCCTGTGGTGCTCAGTGTGGAGCTTCAAGAAAGCGTCGTGGCCATGGAGGCTGCGGAGGTCATGGCCACCCAAGAAGGGGAGGTCATGAACGACATGGCCACAGTCAGTGCGCGTGCCTTCACGGTGGAAGAAACGGATCGCTACGCGGGATCGCGCGGCGACCCTGCCCGCATGGCCAGCAACTTCGCTGGCGTTCAAGGCGCCGACGACAGCCGCAACGACATTGTTGTGCGCGGCAACAGTCCCAACGGCGTGCTCTGGCGCGTCGAAGGCGTCGACCTTCCCAACCCCAACCACTTCTCGGTGCCAGGATCTGGCGGCGGCCCCGTGG